>JAQXEB010000080.1 GCA_029251065.1 Luminiphilus sp. | reverse complement strand
CGACTGCAGCGTGCTGCAATCAATACCGGATCAAACAATACTGTTGGGAGTGCTCGACTTATCGACCCATGAAGTTGAAACGCCGCAGATGGTCGTGGAGCGTGTTGAGCGAGCACTGCCCTACATTAATAAAGAGCGGGTGGTTTTAGCACCCGACTGCGGATTGAAGTACCTGCCCAGAGACGTGTCGAGACGCAAGCTAGATGCAATGGTTGCGGGGGCAAGCCTCTTGAGAGCCCGCCACAGTTGATCGGTCCTCGGGCTTTAGGGATAACGGCCCGATACGGTGTGGACAACGGCTTCGGTGATCACTTGGTTGCGGAGGCATCTCTGAGTGGCTTCACTCACGATCATAATTCCCATGCCATGCAGTACGGTGGTTTTGGTGACAGTCATCGGGGCGAGCCTGTAAAACTCGCGCACTTCGCCGTTGTGCCACAGCCAAAGCATGACTAATTCTTCTTTGCTCTCGTTTTGCCAGGTCGTCGTTATCGCCTCTCGTGTCCACTGATTTGATCTTAAGAGCGGGCAGGGAGCGCTTTTGAGTATGTTCGCGCTCAACACGTAGGCAGGGAAGTGGCTCGTGTTTTCTTTCGTGACGGTTTTCATAGTGGGCCTTGAGCGTGCTGGTCTTTTGACCCTGACTTCTGATGGGGACGCAAACGCTAGCCAGTTTTACTGGCGAGAATAAGGCTTATATCCAACGTTTCGCCAGGAATTTTGTCAATTTGCTCAACCGACAAATTCTCGCCCACCAGCCAACCCATGATCGCTTTTAGATCGACGCTCACGGGGAGGGACGTATCGTGGATCACTTCGTGCGGTGTAAATGCAACCGTCAGTAACTTGCCGCCTTTTTTTAAAACGCGTGTTGCCTCTTGGAACAAGGCGGGCGGGTTATCAGCAAAATAAAGGACTTGGTCAATGGTGACCGTATCAAAGCTGTTGGCGGGGAACCGCATTTGATACATATCTTCTTGCCGTACCGAAAGGTGATTTAGACCCGCTTTTTCAATGGTGTCTCTCGCGACAATTACCATTTTCTTTGACAGGTCGATGCCGAATCCACTGTTGGCCAGGGGACCCACGAGCCGCAACATTCGCCCTGTACCCGTCGCAATATCGAGAAGGTGACCCACCGAGTGTCCAGTAAGGAGTGTGTGCAGATGCTCGCTGAACGTGACTTCGTCCCCGTGATATTGGTGCAGCTCTAGCCACTCCGGAACTTCGTCTTCAACATAGCTCTCCGCGAGCTGCGCTCGAGCCCTGCGAATCGCAGTCAGACGACGATTGTCCTCGGCGAGTACACCGTCAGATCGATCGAGACTCATGATCAACGTTTTAAGTATGGTCTGTTGCGGTTCCTGTCTGTTCGCTCTGTAAAAAATGAAGTGCTGCTCGCGAAAGCTTTCCAGCAACCCCGCGTCCTGTAGGATTTTTAAGTGGCGCGACGTCCGTGGTTGACTGTGTCCTGTAATACGAACCAAATCGGAAACTGTGAGTTCACCTTGGCTACACAGCCACAGCAGTCGGAGACGACTGGGATCAGCGGCTGCCTTGAGGCACTGAGAAAGGGCTTCTACGTTCATGGATATAAAGATATCTTTATGCGCGCAGAAAAAATACGGGTAATGGCGATTTTTAGATGAACAAACGCTACGCTTAGAGCCGAAGGTCGGGGCGAAGGCGCCGTATCTGAGAGCCAGACAGAATTATTACAGAGGTAAGACATGTTGAAACTTCACTTTGCACCGCAGTCAAGAGCAGGGCGTATCCTGTGGCTTCTCGAAGAGTTGGCACTGCCCTATGAACTTAATGCCATGGCGTTTCATCCCAAAGACTTGAAGTCGGATGAACATCGCAATCGTCATCCGCTGGGTCGTATACCGGTATTGGACGACGGTGACGTGTCGATCTACGAATCAGGAGCAATCGTTGAGTATGTGCTCGCTCGACATAAAGAGGGGGGTCTTAAGCCATCGGTAGAGAGCCCGATGTTTCCTGAATACCTGCAGTGGTTTCACTACTGCGAAGGCATGGTGATGCCGCCGATGAACACGATCGTCGTGCACACCCTGTTGCTCCCCGAGGATCGACGTGACCCTGTTGTGTTGGGGCAGGCTCAGCGACTACTGAATAAAGCGCTGCAGCCGGTCAACGAAGCGCTGGAGGGGCGAGACTACCTCATTGGCGATTTTTCGGCGGCCGATATCATGCTGGGACACGCGTGTTTCATGAGCAACCGCATGGGCTGTGTGTCAGACGACATGCCGCACCTCAAGGCCTATGTGCAGCGAATTACCGAGCGTCCAGCATTCCAGACCGCGATTACTGCGTCATAAGTGCAGCGACGCGCGTTGCCGCGAAGAATTTTACTGATTTTTAAACGAACCAAACGAACGGGTGGGAAAGGCGATTGTGTTTAGTAGAGCGTTAATAGGTATTGGATTAAGTGCAACGCTCGTCGCGTGTGGCGGCGGTGGTGGCGGAAGTTCCAGTCCGGCGAGCCCAATAGCGGGCGGCGGTTCTGGATCGGGTGGTGGGTCCTCCACTGATGCCTGTGGGGTTGCGGCACAAATTGAGTTCGTGGAAACGGTCGCAACGAGTTACTACTACTGGTACGACGAGCTCGCAGACGTCAATGCGAGCGACTATTCAAGCGCCTCTGACTATTTGGCCGCGATTATGCGACCCGTTTGGTGTGACGCGGTAGATGCACCGGGTAATTGCCAGAGTACAGGGCGCGATCCTGGCTTCTCTTACATGACCACCATTGAAGAGGATACGCAGCGTTTCACGTCAGGCGCGTTCTACGGTTACGGTGTGCGGTACCGCATTATTGACAATAATTTTTATTTTGCAGATTCCTACGAAGGCGGTCCGGCCTATAACGCAGGAATTCGCCGCGGTCAGCGCTTACTGGCGGTCGACCGCGGACAAGGGTTTGAGACTTGGGAAGCGATGGTGGCGCGCAGTGCCGAGCTTCCAGAGGCCGTTTTTGGCCCTCGTGGGGAGCTTCAGACCACGACGTTCCGTGTTGAGTATGACGAAGTTGTTAGCGAATTCTCAGTCACTACAGCAGAAACCTCAACGCCACCGATTGCCGGAGAGCCGCAGCTGATTGCTCGTGCCAGTGGCTCCCCTGTGGGCTACCTCAATTTTAGAACGTTTATCGATGCGGCCGAACAACCCTTGCGCGACGCCGCAGAGACGTTCGCTAATGCAGGCGTCACCGACTTAGTCATCGACCTGCGTTACAACGGTGGAGGACTGGTCCGGGTTGCCGAAACCCTGCTGAACTTGTTGGCGGGGGACACCGCGAACGGTGAGTTGAGCTACATTATAAATCTCAATGACAAACACCAAAATGAAAACAGTACGGCGGATTTCCGATCGCTGAATGAAACCTTCTCGCCGCTTCGTATTGCCTTTATTACGACAGGTGGCTCAGCCTCTGCCAGTGAGCTCATCATCAATGGGCTTGACCCTCATATTGAGGTCGTCTTGGTGGGCTCAGAGACCTCGGGTAAGGCGGTGGGGCAAAGCGCATTTGATCTGGACCCTGACGCCTGCGAGACCCGCTTTCGTCTGATCGCGTTCGAAATTCAAAACGGGGAAGGCCAAGGTGGTTATTACACCGGGCTTGCAAGTACCGGTCGGTTTACGCTCTACGACGCAATAGACGATGCAACTCGTCCATTTGGTGATGTTCAAGAGGCCTCACTCCAAACTGCATTGGCGTGGTTGAACGGAACCCTTGAGAAAGACCCCAGTGAACAGGTAAAGCGTCCGGGCGCACCGTTGGGTGTGGCCGCGTTTGAGGCTTCTTGGGGAGCAACCGAACAACCGCCGTTGAATCCAGATGGGAGTGTTCGCGCGTTCTAGGGCTCGTCTTTAGTGATGCTTCAGGCATTCGTGGTATTCACGGCGTCGAAAAGTCGGTGTAGCCTCGGGTATCGATTTGTTTAGTGTTTAGTGTTTTGGGTGATGTGAATGAGCGATGCGGGGAAGGTTTTTCAAGAAATTGTGAACGAGCGCAGGTCTATTCGGTCTTTTAAGCCGGACCCCGTTAGTCGTGAAACCATAGCCCAAGTGTTCGGGCCGGCGCTTCGAGCCCCGAGTAACTGTAATACCCAACCTTGGTTCGTTCACATTGTCACGGGTGCGAAACTTGAGGCCTTAAGAGAAGCGTTGCCTGCCGCGTTTGCCTCAGGCGATGTGGCGCCTGACTTTCCCTACGACGGCGTTTACGAAGGTGTTTACAAAGACCGTCAATATGGTGCGGCAAAAGCACTTTATGACGCATTGGCCATTCCTCGTGAGGAGAAAGCAAAGCGTCAGGAATGGTTTTTAGGAAACTTTCGATTCTTCGAGGCACCCGCAGTCGCGTTTTTTATGCTCCCAGAAGGCTTCGGTCTACGCGAAGCCTGCGATTTAGGCATGTTTACTCAAACGGTCATGTTGGGTCTGACTGCACAGGGACTGGGCTCGTGTCCGCAAACTGCCCTGGGATTCATGGCGAAACAAATTCGGCAGGTGATCGAGGTTCCCGACGAGCACCGGCTCATGTTCGGCATGTCTTTTGGCTATCCGCTCGACACACCCATTAACGACGTCGTCACGGACCGGACAGATCTGGAATCAGCGATTACGTTTCACAGCGAGTAACCGCTATTGAGGTGGGCGAGGTATGAAGCCCGACACCTCCAGCTGAAATCCGGAGATGGCATTAAACTTAATAGGAGCCGACATAACGTTCATGTTGGTGACTCCTAGGTGTCTCAAAATTTGCGCCCCGGTACCGATGACTCTGTAGTTTCTTGGTGGCGCTTCGACTTCCGCTTGGCCCGCGAGCTCTGCAATATTCCGCATAATGGCTTCCGGTGATTCCCAACCCCCCAGCATGACGACCAGTCCCCGGCCTTGCTCGGCGATAAACGCCATGGCCGACTCGTAGGACCAGCCCTGAGACCCCTGAGGTAATTTCGTGCCTAAAACATCGCGCAGGGTGTTGATGGGTTGAATTCGCACCGGCAAATCCGGTCCGGTAAGGTCCCCCTGGTGGAGCGCGTACTGAATTTGACCATCGACTAAGTCTTCAAATGTGGTCAGTGTGAATTTGCCCCACTGAGTATCGATCGGAAATTCTCCCGTACACTTCACGGACTGTTCGTGCAGAGCACGATACTCAATAAGATCCGCAATGGTTCCGATGCGCAAATTGTGTTTTTTTGCAAACACCTCAAGCTCAGGCCTACGGGCCATGGTGCCGTCCTCGTTCATGATCTCAACGATCACAGCCGCCGGCTCGCAGCCTGCCATTCGTGCGAGATCCACGCCGGCCTCCGTATGTCCCGCTCGCTGAAGAACACCGCCTGACTTGGCGACTAAGGGGAAAATATGCCCCGGTTGCGAGATGTCTGCCGCTTTTGCGTCCGACTTTACAGCCTCTAAAATCGTATGCGCACGCTGACTAGCGCTCACGCCGGGGCCTACCGCATGAGTCGCATCGATCGACACAGTAAAGTTCGTTTCGTGCTGTGAACGATTGTCGCGAACCATCAGTGGAATGCGCAGCAGACGCGCACGCTCGGCCGTAATCGGCATACAGATCAGTCCGCAAGCTTCACTGGCAAAGAAATTAATGATCTCCGGAGTGACTTTTTCGGCAGCAATAACAAGGTCTCCCTCGTTTTCTCTGTCTTCGTCATCCATAAGGATGACCATTTTACCTTCACGGATGTCGTCCAAAATATCTGGGACGGTGTCGAGCGCCATGTTATTTCTCCTGGCTTAGCACATCTCAATTGCAACAGCGGTTGCCTCTCCACCCCCGATACAAAGTGCAGCAATACCGCGCGCTTTGCCGTAGTGATGAAGTGCATGCATAAGGGTGACGATGATTCTGGATCCTGTTGAGCCAATAGGGTGGCCTTGGGCACAAGCGCCGCCATGAACATTCACTTTCCCGTGATCCAGTCCATGTGCTTGCATCGCGAGCATGGTGACCATAGCAAATGCTTCATTAATCTCCCAGAGATCTACGTCATCGGTAGACCAACCGGTTTTATTCAACAGCGACGAGATGGCATCGACAGGGGCTAACGTGAACTCTTCGGGAGCACGACTCGATCGCGCATGGGCAATAATTCGGGCCATGGGCTTCAAGCCGAATTCTTGAACAGCAGACTCACTTGCCAGAACCAGTGCACTGGCACCGTCAGAAATCGAACTTGCGTTGGCTGCGGTGATGGTGCCGTCCTTTGTAAACGCTGCGCGAAGACTTGGAATTTTGTCGATGCGTCCTTTATGCGGTTGCTCATCGTCGACAACGCTCATTGTCTCTCGACGCGTTTTGACTTCAACGGTCGCCGTCTCGGCTTTCAGAAGACCCTGCTCAATCGCCGTCTTGGCTCGGCTGAGGCTTTGAATGGCGAACGCATCCATCGCTTCACGGGTAATCCCGTGGTCGTCGGCGGTCTTCTGCGCGAACGTTCCCATGGCAGCGCCTGTGTAGGCGTCTTCGAGACCGTCTATGAACATATGATCGTAAATGCTGGTATGACCAAGGCGTTGACCGGCACGCCCTGTGGGCATCAGGTGTGGCGCATTAGACATGCTTTCGAGCCCACCGGTGACTGCAACCCTGTTGGTGCCGGCACGAATGCTGTCGATTCCGAAAATGGTGGCTTGCATGCCGCTTCCGCAGGCTTTGTTGACCGTCACTGCGCCGACGTTGTCTGGGAGTCCGGCATTTCGCGCCGCTTGGCGGGCAGGACACTGCTTTAGTCCGGCGGGAAGGACGCACCCCATAAAGACCTCGTCGACCGATGTAGCGCTGACGCTTGCACGTTCTACGGCGGCGCGGATGGCCGTGCTACCGAGATCGGTGGCAGGAACAGCCGCCAGGTCACCCATGAGTCCGCCCATGGGCGTTCGGGCACCGCCTACAATGTAAATTGCCTCTGACATGGCTTTCCTCGTTGTTCTCAAATCATTGTGGGGGGGGGGGATTAAGCCACAGCCAAAGTGGGGTCACAATGCAGAGTCGTCCTCAAATCGTTGAAAAGACTTTTCCTCGCACAGCTTTGCGATATTCCGAGGGGCTTAAGCGGTTTGATTTCTTAAACTGCCGTGCGAAGTGCGCAGAGTCGCTGACACCCACCTCAGCGGCGATTTCCGTGATCGATAGATTAGTTGTCCTTAGCAGCGATTCGGCCTCTGACAGTCGTAGGTTCAGTAGGTACTGCCAGGGTGATGTGCCCACGGCGCGTTGAAAACGACGTGTCAGCGTTCGCTCTGACAACTGAAACTGTTGAGCGATACTGGACATAGACAGTGGGCTGGCGAGCTTTTCCTGCATGAACAACTGAAGATCCAAGACCACTTCATCGCGGTGTTCTTGGAGTACGTGAGAGCCCAAAGGGGTTGACTTGAAGCGTCGACGGATTTCTGGCGAAAATTGATTCTCGACGTGTCGAGCGACTTCCGCGTTGTAAAACTTCCCCATGAGGTAAACCAGTAGATCGCTGATTGAGTTAACGCTGCCCGCGCAGTAGAGGTTGTCTGACTGAACAATGAGTTGGTCACGCCGCAGGTCGACCTTGGGGTAGCGCGATGCAAATTCGTCGAACCAAAACCAGTGCGTTGTCGCAGGCCTGTTGTTGAGTAAACCCGTTTCGGCGAGAAGAAAACTACCGGTCCCGACAGCCGCGACAGCGGCTCCCTGTTTAATTGTTTTTTTAATAAAGGGGACCAAAGAGGGGTGTCGGACGAGAACGCGTCGAGGGTCTCGCCAGACCGCGGCAATCACGAGCAGATCCAACTGCCCGGCCTCATCGATGCTTTGGGTGTTAATGGTTAAGCCGCCGCTGGTCGTCACTGTGCCACCGTCTGGGGACAGGAGGAGCACGGCGCCTTGTGATCCGACACTGTGTCCGGTCACTTGCGCGGCAGCCATGGCGAGTTCCATCGGCAGCGTGACGGAGCTTGCGAGCGCGAAGTCGTGAATCAACGCCCCAATTTTCGGGATGCGAATTTTTTCCGTCTGTTTTTTCATGATGCACGTCTTAAAAATACAAATGCTAGCGCGCCTTGAATCTACAATCCAGAGACATCTGTAATGTTAACGGTATAAAAAACATGGCGAAGTTGCCTGTGATTGTTGCTTCTGGTGGTGTGAATACGGCGGGGAGAACATCCCATCGACACGCCCATAATCGATTGGTGTTTGACGCGCTTGGGCGCTTGGAACAGCAAAAAACATTGGCTGCACTAGCGAGCATGATGGACGCTTCAGAGGGAGATGACGTTCTTGCTGGGACCTTAGTGCGCAAGATTGGCCGAGACTATTTTGACCCGGCGGCGATCCCTACGAACCTTCGGTTTCTCGTCGATGACGTTCACGGGGTCGTTAATTTAAGTCCCGATGGCTTTGCGACATCACGCTCGACCGATAGCCTTCGTGGGCTGTCGTCGGGCGAAACGATTTTAGTGGCCTCAGAGCGCCCCTTTGAGGTGAGTGTTGCGGGTCAGTTGCCCGCAGGCTTTGACCCCGCCGCACTTTACACGTCTCGGAATCATCCGCGTGGTCTGCAAATGTCTATTTTCGCCATGTCCGATGCGCTTGCCGACTTAGGGATTGATTGGGACCAGCTCACTGCAAACCTGGCGCCTGATGCGGTCAGCGTTTATGTGTCGAGTTCCATGGGGCAGCTCGACGACGCAGCAACCGGTGGGATGCTGACGGCATCGCTTCGTGGGGAACGTGTGACGTCAAAGCATTGCCCGTTGGGTTTTGCAGAAATGCCGGGTGATTTCCTAAACGCGTATGTGTTGAAGTCGCTAGGTCATACTGGGCCAGCGCTGGGGGCCTGTGCGACTTTTTTATACAACTTACAACGGGGTGTTGAAGATATTCGCTCGGGCCGCGCGCGAGTCGCGGTCGTCGGAGCCGCTGAGGCGCCCATTCTTCCATCACTGATGGATGGCTACGTGGCAATGGGGGCATTGGCGACTGACAAAGGACTGCGAGCGCTGCAGGGGCTCAATGATGACGAGGCAATACATCATGGGTCAGCTTGCCGCCCGTTTGGAGTGAACTGTGGTTTTGTTATTGCCGAATCAGCTCAAATTTTGGTGCTCATGGATGACGAGCTCGCACTGGAGCAGGGCGCGCCAATCTTAGGTGCTGTCCCTTTTGTATCGGTGCATGCGGACGGTCCGAAGAAGTCGATTCCTGGACCAGGTCCGGGCAATTACCTGACCATGGCCCGTGCTGCACAAGCGGCTCGCGACATTGTCGGAGAGAAATCGTTTCGGTCAGAAGGACTTGTGATGGCTCACGGGACGGGTACCCCTCAGAACAGAACGACAGAGTCGGCGATAATGAGTACCGTCGCTCAGGCATTAGGTGTTGATGACTGGCGTGTGGCTGCGGTTAAAGGCCACACGGGACATTCGTTGGGCGCGGCAGCGGGTGATCAGCTGTCTGCCCTGTTGGGCATCTGGGAGTCTCAGTGGATTCCGGGTATCGGAACCATTCCCAGTCTTGCACCCGATGTACACACGGACCGATTGAGCTTTTTACTGGACAACACGCCTACGGATCGCTGTGCTTACTCGCTGGTGAACAGTAAGGGCTTTGGGGGGAACAATGCGACTGCGACCGTTTTGAGTCCCGACACGTCTCACGCTGTTCTCAAAGGTTTACATGGCGCCCGCGCGATCGAGGCTTGGCGCGAACGTCATGAGCGTACCCAGAAAGAACGTATGGATATTGAGTCGGCGCGGTTAGCAGGGGACTGGCAACCGTTGTATCGTTTCAACGACGGTGTGCTCGATGACGACGATATAAAGGCAGTGGAGGGTATGTTGACGCTGGGTGATGTCAGTATTGATACGCAGACGAGACTGATGCCGGATAAATGGCAGCTCGATACTTAACAATTTTAGGACAGGTAACTTTAGATGATAAGCACCGATGTGAATTCTCTCCTGGAGCTGCTGACCGACCGCGTTTCTCACAGCGCATTGGGCGGACCTGGTCCTGCGCCGGATCAAATTACTGAAATTGTTCGTGCAGGCATGCGAGCGCCTGATCATGGATTACTGCGACCTTGGCATTTTGTTGTCATCGAAGGTGATCGACGGGAACATCTGGGGACCGTACTTCAGCACAGTTTACGACTTCGTGGTATCACCGATGAGGCCCAATTGGCTAAAGCGTTAAAGGCACCAGAGCGGGCACCGACAATTATAGCGGTCATGCTTCAGTACAAGGAGCACGCGAAGGTCGAACGTAATGAGCAAATTGGTTCTGCGGCTGCAGCGGCCTACGCCATGTCGCTGGCCTCAAACGCGTTGGGTTTCGGCTCGATGTGGCGAACCGGTGTCTACGCCACTGATCCGAGTGTGGTCGCTGCACTTGGCGGCGGTGTGCAAGACGAAGTCATTGGCTTTTTGTACCTCGGAACGAGAGAAGGGCCATCAAAAAAGCTTCCGGCGCTTGACCCGGCTGACTTCATGACGCATTTTTAGCGCTCTTT
>JAQXEB010000079.1 GCA_029251065.1 Luminiphilus sp. | reverse complement strand
TGACACGTTTAAATCGTGATGTGCCACCTCCCAGATGTACTTGAGTTGTTGCAACTTCATTAAGCACCTCAAGGAATAAAAACCGAGCCTTAAGATACTTTGGTTCTAAGGGCCTGTACAGTCAGTCTGTTCGCTGATTGGCTATGCCATGCGGCACATGTCCCGTCGCAATGTGATCGGCAGCGAGCTCACAGTGTGTCTCCTGATCGTCAAAGAACACGTCTGCGTCGTAGGCCTTTAAGAACTCAACTTTCGGCAAGCCACCCAAGAAAATTGACTCGTCCAGTCGGATGTCCCACTCTCGAAGCGTTCGAATCACGCGCTCATGCGCTGGTGCAGATCGTGCCGTGACGAGTGCAGTTCTGATCAATTGATCATCCTCTGGCAGCGCTCGCTGAAGTGTGTGTAAGGCACTTAAAAAACTCTTGAACGGACCACCCATTAAAGGCTCATTGCGTTGTGCCCGCTCGCTCGCTGTAAATGCCGCGAGCCCCTCGGATTTATAGACCCGCTCAGCTTCATCCGAAAAGAGCACCGCATCACCATCAAAAGCAAAACGAATGGTTCCGCTGGTGCTTTCGCAAACGGGTTTTGAGACTAATGTGGCCGCCGCGACGTTATTTTCAAGCGCCATTCGAACGTCATCAGCTTCAGACGAGAGAAACAAGTGACATCCAAAGGCTTGTATGTAGCGCCACGGCGACTCACCACCACAAAACGCTGCTCGAGTAATGGGCAGCCCATAGTGCTCGATAGAATTGAAAATACGCAGCCCGGTATCGGCTGAATTCCGCGATAAAAGAACGACCTCTACTCCCAAGGGCTCCGTCAACACCGTATTAAGCGCCAATAATTTTTTCGCCAGCGCAAATGCCTGCCCAGGCTCTAGCGGCACGTCTTCATGTTCTATTTGATAGGCAGAATAGGCCTCAAGGCCTGCTTGCTCATACACCAAGTGCTCGGCATCGAGGTTAAAAAGAGCCCGCGATGAAATCGCGATAACCAGCTTCTCAGATGCGGGGGTCACCAATTTATGGGGCCTCTACGGCGTCCGTGCGCTGCCTGTCTCGCGCGAAGTAATCTTTCGTCAACGCAAAAACCACGGGCGACAGTAGCAATAGTCCAATCAAGTTGGGAATCGCCATAAAGGCATTAAGCGTGTCCGCGATAAGCCAAATCAACCCCAAGTCTGCGCCTGCTCCGACAGGAATTGCTAATACCCACAGTATTCTGAACGGCATAATGCCCCGAGTACCAAACAGATAAACGACACAACGCTCTCCGTAGAATGCCCAGCCCATCATCGTAGTGGTCGCGAATACGACGACGCCGATCGTCACTACCCATTCGCCTCCCGGCAGCACAGCGCCAAAAGCCATCGAGGTGAGGCTGGCCCCTGACACCCCAGAATCCAGTACGCCTGTCAGCACGATAACCAGTCCCGTCATCGTGCAGACGATGAGCGTATCGATCATGGTGCCCAACATCGCCACCAAACCCTGCTCTACAGGCTCATTGGTTTTAGCTGCCGCGTGTGCGATGGGTGCACTGCCCAAACCCGCTTCGTTCGAGAAAATGCCGCGTGCCACGCCAAAGCGGATCGCAGCCCAGACCGTTGCTCCTGCAAAGCCACCCGCTGCGGAAGCGCCGTTGAAGGCGCTGTCAAAAATAACGCCAAAGGCGTCTGGCACCGCGCTGAGATTCAACGAGATGACGATTAAGCTCATGACAATGTAGGAGATTGCCATGACCGGCACCACGGCGCCCGCGGTATCGGCAATCCGTTTGATTCCCCCTAAGATAACCGCACCGACCACAAGCATCAGAGCAATACCCGTCACCCACCAAGGGATGCCCACATTGTCTGTAAGAACCTGCGCTACTGAATTCGACTGCACGGTATTGGCAAGTCCAAAACCGGCGGTTGCGCCAAAGAGTGCAAACGCAAAGGCCAACCCTGTCGCAAACGCACCGTAGCGGGGGCCCAATCCATTTCGGATGTAGTACATTGGACCACCGCTGAACCCACCCTGGTCGTCCTGCTCCCGATAACGAACAGCCAGGACGCCCTCCGCATACTTTGTCGCCATTCCAAAGAGCGCCGTAATCCACATCCAAAATAAAGCGCCTGGCCCGCCCAGCGTAATGGCTGTGGCAACACCCGCAATATTTCCCGTTCCAATCGTGGCGGACAGCGACGTCATTAACGCCTTAAAGGGTGCGATGTCGCCCTCGCCACGGCCTGACACCCCGGAAAATAATAGCGACACGGCACGCGGCACTTTTCGCATCGTCATGAAGCCAAGCCCTGCGGTCAGGTAGATACCCGTACCCAGCAGGAGTATTAGCATCGGAAGTCCCCACGCGACTGCGTTAATGTCGCGGATAATTGTTTCAACCATGCCTACTCTCGCTCTTAATGTGGTGTGTTGACGGCTTGAACTCGCTGCAGCGAAGTTTGAAGCGCATCTGCATGTGGAAAGATACCGAATACCCCTCCCGTATGCACAAAAATGATATCCGCAGCGTCTGACTGAAACGACGAGTGCTCAAGATCAGTCACCATGCCGTGAAAGGCCTTGCCTGTATAGACGGGATCAAGC
>JAQXEB010000078.1 GCA_029251065.1 Luminiphilus sp. | reverse complement strand
GATGCGGGCAAAGATGTTATCGAAACGACGGCGCTCAAACACGAGAATGTGCTGCGGTTCACCGAAGGTCTAACGGTCAGAAAGGTTATCGTCGTACCAGGGAAGCTTGTTAATGTGGTCGCTAACTAAACGTTGTCGTTCAGCACTTAACGCCGTTGCGAGTGTTCTACTTGCGACGTCACTGGTGGCTTGCGGGTTTGAGTTAAGGGGTCAGAGCAGCGGCGCTGAAACCTTGAGTCGCTACCCTGTCATGCTCGTGAGCGCGGCGCCCAGCAGTGAATTTTCAGGACAACTCAGAAATGCATTGCAGCGGCAGGGAGCATCCTTGTCATCGACCACTGACGCAGGTCTGACTCTGTACGTTGATCTTGAGACGTTTGAGCAGCGCAGTCTCTCGCTTACGGCTAGAGCCCGTGCTGCAGAGATCGAACTCCAAGCAAGTGTCGTCTTCTCACTCAGGCTCAATGGAGAATGGCTCATCGAAGACGAAACCGTCACGGTGGTTGACCAAATGCTCAACGATCCGTTGAACGTGGTGGGTAAAACAGAAGAGTTACGACTGCTCCAAGAGGAGCTTCGCACCGCCTTAGTCGCAGCACTTACTCGACGATTGAACTACACAATCGCAGCACACCATGCAAATCAGACCTGAACAGCTCGAGCAACACCTCAAACAAGGTGTTGCCCCCTGCTACTTAGTCACGGGTGCCGAGCCGCTGATTATTCAAGAATGCACCGACGCCATTAGAGCCGCTGCGCGCGCTGCGGGCTGCGTTGAACGCGAGCGCATCAATGCGGCTGATAAGGATGGCTGGCAGAGCTTAATTCACAGCGCGAGTTCGATGTCGCTTTTTGCAGATCGTAAGTTGATTGAAATACAAGTCGACAGCGGCAAGCCTGGCGCCGAGGGCAGTAAAGTTCTGCAGGAGTACTTGGCGCTGGGTAGCGATAACGTCCTACTGGTTGTTGCCGGCAAAATAGACAAGCAGTCGCAGCGCGCAAAGTGGTACACCGCACTCGACAAAAACGGCTCAGTTGTGACCGTGTGGCCTATCAGCGCGCGCGAAATGCCCTCCTGGATCGAGCAGCGAATCAAGCGCCTGGGCTTGAGCTGTGATCGGGAGGCCGTGTCTCTGCTGACGGAACGAGTAGAGGGAAATGCGCTTGCTGCCGCTCAAGAAATAGAGAAGCTCGCACTACTTGCCAGCGATAAGCACGTCACCGCTGAACAAGTCGCACAATCCGTGGGCGACAGCGCGCGATACAACGCATTCGCCATGGTCGATGCGGCGCTTTCAGGCGATGCTAAAGGTGCTCTGCGGGCACTCAGAGGCCTCAAAGCTGAAGGTAGTGCTGTCCCTGCGATTCTATGGCCCGTATCGAAAGAATTAAGACTGCTGATTGACGCTGATTCCCTGGTTCGAAAGGGCGCCGCGCCCGGTACTGCGCTAGACCGCCTGGGTGTCTGGAGGAGTCGGCTTAATCTGATGCAACAGGCGCTGGCGCGTCACGACCGCAAAAGCTTAGAAGAGTGCTTAAGCTTAAACTTTGCGGCCGACGGCAGTGCAAAGGGATTCATGCCGGGCGATTGTTGGGATTACCTTGAGTCGCTCGTCGTCTCGATTGCCTCTGGCTCTGCAATAACCCGACGGCGCAGATAGAGTCCACCAACAGCCAGCAGACCCGCGGCTGATGCGACACTAAATGCAGGGACAAACCCAAACCACTCTGCGACCGCCCCGTTTGTCGCCGCACCCAATGCCGGCGACGCCATCATCGTCATTGACCACAAGCTCATCACACGGCCGTGATAGCGTTCATCCACAACCAATTGGGTCAACGTTTGACAGCCCGTTCCTGCCACCGTGGTGACGAAACTCAGGCATCCGATCATCCCGGCAAGTAGAGCCAAAGAATCCAGCCATGCCAACGTGGCGAGTAAGGTTACGGCACTGATTAACGCGATTAGAGTGAGCGTATATAACCCATCGACTTGGGCACGCTGTCTGCTCATGAGCAACCCGCCCATAACAGCACCCACACCGGCCGCGGCGGTCAGCCATGCAAGCTCCGTCGGGCCGCCGATCAGTAGACGGCCAGATACCGCCGGCAGTAGTTCGATAAGACTGCGTCCCAAAAGGCCATTAATCACCGTAGAACTTAAAATCAAAAGAATGGCCGCATTGCGGCGAACGTAGTGAATACCCTCAACAAACTCTCGATTAATACTCTTTCTCGGTCGAATCTCGCGCGTGCCGACCCCTCGTAAACTTGTCAAAATACTGCCGGCGACAGTAAATATAATGACGGCGCTCGCCCACGCCCAACCCACCCCTAATTTCGCAATAATTACAGCGCAAATGGCGGGCCCCACGATACGTGCAATGTTAAATGACATGGCCGTCAGTCCGACCGCGCTGGGGAGTGCGGTACGAGGGACTAGAAGCGGGACCAACGCCAGTCGCATGGGACTGTGCATAGCCGATACCGAGCCCAATGCGAGAGCAAGGAGCAACAAGGTCATTGTATTGAACAACCCCAGAAATGTTGTTGCGGCTCCGACAACACCAATTACCCCATGAATCAGCATCGATACGATCAAGGCGTGACGCGGATTCGTACGATCGGACTGAACACCAAAGTAAGGTGAAAGGATGAGCGCGGGCGCCAACATGAGTGCACCAACCACACCCACCCAGAGCGCAGAAGCGGTAAGGTCCCAAGCGCTCCAGCCGAGAATAAAGCGCAGCATCCAACTCCCAAGCCCAGAAAACCAACTCGCAGGGTAGTAACGCCGGAATCGCGATTCACTCAGAGCAGAGCTTCTAGCCTGTCGCTTTTCACGACACACAAATAACGCCTCTCTTGCTTTTCAACCACAATGCAACTACTGTTTATTTATACAGTATTTCTGCTGATGCCCTACTGCGAAGCACCAGCCCTATTTTTACGGAGCACATCATGAGCTACTCCATTGAACAGATCATTAACCGTCCCGACACTTGGCAAGGGACTGACAGTCACAGTAACTCACGTGTCATTCTAACCACTAAGTCTGCCAATACAGATTGGCATAATAGACAGAGCGTACCAACGGGTTTTGATTGCCTTAATGAGGAGCTGCAACTTGGTGGCTGGCCAACATACGGCGCGGTCGAAGTATTAAGTGACCACGACGGCGCTGAGTGCATGGGGCTGTTTTTACCCACCATGCAGCGACTTTCCAGTGAGAAGCGTTGGCAAGCGTTTATAAACGCACCGCACACCCCTTACGCACCTCTGTTACGTGCGCACAGTATTCCAACAGAGCAAATACTCATGGTCCATCCAAAGCATCGTGATGAAACCCTCTGGGCCACAGAGCAAGCTGTTCGCAGTACAACGTGCAGTGCCGTATTTGCCTGGTTAGGAAACACTCATTTTCGGTACGCGGAAATACGAAAGCTCCAATTAGCCGCGGCCAGTACCGATACCTTGTTGTTCCTCTTCAGGTCGAGCGATGCATTATCAGAGTCCACGCCCGTGTCACTGCGTTTGCATATCAATAACTACCGCGAAGTCAGCGTCGTCAAACAGCGTGGTGGAAAGCGTGAAGTCGATATCCGCTTACCCGAAAACCTCAGTCTCGCACCTCATATTACGCAGCCTTACAGTAAAGCCGTTGCCACTAAAACAGGGGTCTTCTTAACACCTGTCGCATAACTTCCCCAACACCCCGAGACTCGGCTCCCCTTTTTCCCCTCCGAGTTTCGGGGATCCTTCCGCTCAAAACACACTCACACTAAATCCGCTGAACACCCTCGACTACGGTATGCTCTAGCCTCTAGGTGAGACTGCCGTAATGATTCTCGAATTACCCATCACTGCTGACATTTTATACCTGCTCTTGATGACCAGTTTCGTGGCATCAATGCTCACCGCATCGGTTGGTATTGGGGGAGGCACGCTGGTGCTCGCCGTATTAGTCATCACCGTACCGATTGCTGCCGTGGTACCACTGCACAGCGTCGTACAACTTGGATCAAACACCGGCAGGACTGTGATGATGCGTCCGCACGTATCGTCGACCTTATGTTGGCGTCTACTCGTTGGCGCAGTATTGGGTACGCTACTCGCTGCACCCTTTTCGGCATTCTGGCTAAATGAAGTCCAACTCACTCTTTTACTCGCCGCATTCACACTGCTGGTAACCTGGTTACCGCTACCTGCTGTTAAAACTCAAAGCCTGAAAAATCATACCGTGTTTGGAACAGCGATCAGTTTCATTGGTGTTTTTGTCAGTGCCACCGGGCCTTTAGTCGCCGCCTACATGCGCCATCAAACATCAGGAAAACAAGAGTTAGTCGCCACTATGGCTGCCACCGTCTCAACCATGAACCTCTTCCGAGTTCTTTTGTTTAGCGGTTTAGGGTTTTTCTGGACCGAGTGGCTAATTCCACTCTGCCTCATGATTGCGGCAGGGTTTGGCGGTACATTAATTGGCTTACAACTACTGGGGCGACTGCCTGAACAGCTCTTTCAAGCCCTACTCAAGCTACTCCTTACCGCCCTTGCACTGCTTATGATTGTCCGAGTGATGTAGCGTTCCCCTCAACTTTCGGCGTCCCGTATCGCTCGCTCACCCTGCAGTAGGTGCCCCCCCTTGCAACCGGACGCTGAAATAAAAACAGTCAAATATATCGAGAAACCACTTGGCTTATCTGACGACTTCAACGCTTGCTTGAACCCTGCATGAACCTTATGGTCTAGCAATCCAATTACAGGAGCCCATTGTGTCTCAAGGACCTACTCAGACCGACGCTCAAAAACATTTTGAGCAAACCACAGCGGACACACTGGATACCGCAAGACGCCAAGCGCGCGACAAAAGGCACTCAAAAGGTTTCAGAACTGCTCGTGAAAACCTTGAAGATCTGATTGATCGCGGTAGCTTCGTTGAGTACGGGCAATTGGCGGTTGCCGCGCAGCGCGATCGGCGGGACCCAGCGTCACTGCGCATTGACACAGCAGCCGATGGTGTCATTACCGGTACGGCTACGATTAATTCCCATCTCTGTGGTTCAAGCCATTCAAATGTCGCCTTAGCCATTTACGATTACAGCGTGTTAGCCGGAACTCAGGGGTTTTTTCATCACAAAAAGCTTGATCGTATCTTTGAGGTCGCTGAACGCGACCGCCTGCCGTTTATTATGTACACGGAAGGTGGCGGGGGTCGGCCCGGTGATACCGACGTCAAGGTTAATATTGCGGGCCTTAACAGCACGTCATTCAGCCGCTGGGCCGGCTTAACCGGCAAAGTTCCGCGCATCACGGTAAACAATGGCTACTGTTTTGCAGGCAACGCCGCTCTTTTTGGCGCGGGTGACATTCGTATCGCCACAAAAAAATCATCGATAGGTATGGCGGGACCCGCCATGATCGAAGGCGGGGGTCTTGGTGTATTTCATCCCGACGAAATAGGTCCCGTAAACACCCTGTGCAGTGCCGGCGCCATCGACTTATTGGCAGAGGACGAAGCACACGCGACCGCATTAGCCAAATGGGTTCTGGGCTACGCGCAAGGATCGATAGCGCCCAGTCCAGCCGCAGACCAACAAATACTGCGAACGATCCTCCCGGATAATCGGCGCATGGCGTATGACGTCAGGCGAGTTATGGATGTGCTGTTTGACGCACAGTCTGTCGTCGAGCTCCGCCCTGTTTACGGGCGTGCCGTAGTCACCGCACTTGCACGAGTTGAAGGGCACGCGGTCGCGGTCATCGCCAGTGACTGTCGCCACCTTGGTGGCGCCATCGATGTCGATGCGGCAAGAAAGGCAGGAGAGATGATGGAACTGGCGAAACGCTGGAAGCTCCCCATCGTGTCTCTTGTCGATACACCAGGGTTCATGGTGGGCCCAGAAAGCGAAGCGATGGGCGCAGCAAAAGTAATGCCGGAACTGTTTAATACGGCGGCGAGTGTCGACACCCCGTGGGTCGGGATCTTTTTACGTCGCGGCTATGGACTGGGCGCCATGGCATTGGTGGGAGGGTCCTTTGAGTTTCCCACCATTACCGCCAGCTGGCCACAAGGTGAATTTGGCGGTATGGGGCTAGAAGGCGCGGTCAGACTGGGCTTCAAAAAAGAACTGGCAGCATTACCGGAAGGTGAAGCGCGCGACGCACTCTTCGAAAAATTGCTTGCCGAAATGTACGAAAAAGGCCGTGCAACAGAAGCTGCTGCCTACTTAGAAATCGACTTGGTGATCGATCCATCAGAAAGCCGCGCGGTGATTTTAAGGGGCATCAAAAAACGCTAGTTGCACCATTATCAAGTCATTACACCCATAAAAGCCGCGAATGCTTGTACACACTAAAATTACTCATATACTGTATAAATAAACAGTATATGAGTAAGTATTTGTGCTCTGGCTTTGCCTACATTTTCCTAAATTACCGCTCGAAGCACTCACATCAAAGCCAAGCTTTGATGACGAATGCTTACGTGTAGTGATCGAGGCAAATCGTGTGATTACCTGCGATGACGCGGTAGAGGCTCTAGGCGTAAAGCCAGGACTAAAGCAATCCACTGTCAGTGGTCTACTCAGCGGGCAACCCCTTCAGCTTCTCAGTCGGCAAGTTGAGCAAGAACAGCGCGCACTTCAGCAGCTCACACAATGGACCTACTCCATTACGCCAACACTCACCCTGTGGCGAGATGATTGCTTACAACTTGAAGTTGGGCGATGCCTGCTCGTTCATGGTGGTCTAGAAAACCTTTTAAAGAAGATAACAACCGAACTCGATCGTCGCGGGTTTACCGCCTCTGTGGGCATCGGCCCAAGTCAAGAAGCCGCTTGGTTATTCAGTCAGTCTGACCCTTCGCCGATGATGGATATGCCCATTGAGGGCCTCTCGCTTGAGTCACGACTTTCCCCCCTTTCACTGGCTTACATAACCGACTTCCCTAAGGACACGGCCGCACTTGCCAAAGCTGGAGTTCGCACCTTTAAAGACCTATTTTCGCTCCCAAGCACATCACTGAAGCGACGCTGTAGTCGAGAATTTACCCGGTGGGTTGACCAATTATTATGCCGAGTAGAGACGGCCATTGAAGACTTTTATCCAGAACCGGAATACAGCGATATTATCTGGCTAGGGTACGGCTCAAAAAACCATCAAGAGCTTGCGCTACCCATGAAAACGTTATTAGAAGGTTTTGCTGAGTTCGTCAGGAATACGCAACTTGAAACACAGCACATTGCCTGGGCGTTTTTACCTGTTCAGGGCGTTCATACGCGCCTTGATATTCACAGCAGTGAATGCCACAGCGACCTTAACCGCTGGCTGGAACAATCGTTACTGAAGTTAGACCTGTTGACGTTTGACGACCTCATAGAAGGTGTCCAGCTGACCGCGCGTGAACTCAGTGCAGCACAACACAAAACGCAGGATTTGTTTCTCGAATCCAAGCACCAAGAACCGCTGTCACAACTGATCGATCGATTACGCAGCCGGTTAGGCTTTCAAGCCGTGACCCACGTCTATGAACGCTCAGAACACCTACCCGAGCACTGCTCTTACACTGACCCTAATCAGTTCACCGCTCAGATCAGCAATCCCTCGATTACTCAGCGCCCCTTCTGGCTACTCAACTCACCACAGCCTATTAGTCAGCGGGGCAATCAACTGTACTGGATGGATGCACTCGAGATCGTTAGAGGTCCTGAACGCCTGGAAGATTACTGGTGGAGTCAGCCTTCAAGTCGAGACTACTACGTCGCTACAACACGCACAGGGCAGCCTGTTTGGATCTTTCAAGATCGCCACAGTCGGTGTTGGTTTTTGCAGGGCATTTTTGACTAATTTGCCACCATTCTTAACATGACACTTTTATTTCATTAAAATTTCACTTAAGTTACATGGGTTGTTTGAGTGAGTTGCGGGTAATCCGCTAAACGCTGTGAAGCGATAGCACGCTGGGAGGCGTAAAGAGGTAAGAAGAATGAAAATGAACAAACTATTAATAGGCCTCTGCGCTTTAGGCGCCCTTTATACGTCAGGTGCGAGTGCCGAAGTCGTCCAAGATTGTGTGCTTTCAGGTGAGGTGATCGGGGTCAACGAGTACCCGTCAGATACCCTTCGCGTAAGATTTCACGATATCGACCATGGTGTCGAGGCGAATTGCAATAAGTTAAAGCGCCGATCCATGCGTAGTCGCGTTGACGCTAACATCACTATGGTCGGCCTCGAGCTGCCACTGGGATCAAAAGTGACTTATGCCTTTCAGCAGACCCGCTCCGACACAACGTGGGAACTGCTCAGCGTTCAGCGTCCTGTTCTGCTCAGCGTTAACGACTGAATCGCAAAACATCCTTAACAAAAGCTCAGCCCAACTCATTCCTGCGTTGGGCTTTTTTACTTTCAAAGAGCGCTAATCTGTCGACACCCAGATCAGCTTAGACGTATCAAATCCCAGTGCTTGGCTTTCATTAATAAAGCGCTGGCGTACTTCGGCACTGACATCAGGCTCTCGCGCTAATAACCAAAGATAATCGGTGTTGTATCCGGACACAAAGGCGTGGCTGTAATCGTCAGCGAGTTCAAACACCGCATAGGTTCCATAGAACGGCCCAAAGAAGGACACTTTGAGGTGCGCAATATCGCTTGAACCCATCGGTTTGGCGACGCCCTCTGCCTGACGCCATTCGCCCTTTTCAGTATTGAATCCTTTATTCAGAACAGAAACCGATCCATCCTCATTCAAACCGTACGTCGCAGTCACACGCTCAAGATTACGCTCAAAGCTATGGTCTAAACGTGCAATTTCGTACCAGGTTCCTAAGTACTGCTCGGTATTAAACTGGCTCACCGGCTCGACGTTGTCAGGCAAGCCCGTACAGCTGACTAACAAGACAATACATAACATACCCAGTCGCTTAAGCACGGCCTTTCACCTCGTTGAATGAATCTCCAGTACTGAGTATGACTGACAACTGACAGAATGTGGGCTTTATTGGAAAAAGCCTTATACTGTATAAAAACACAGTAGTTTTGACATGTCGTACGCTGAGCTCCACTGCCTAAGTAACTACAGCTTCCTTCGAGGTGCATCGCACCCATCAGAGCTCGTAGAGCAAGCCGTGCAGCTGGGGTATTCAGCCCTTGCACTCACCGATGAGTGCTCACTGGCAGGTGTTGTTAAGGCACATGTCACAGCGAAGGAATTGAATTTCAAACTCATTATTGGCAGTGAATTTACCGTCAGCGAAGGGTTAAAAATCGTCGCCCTAGCACCGTCAAGGGCGGCATACGGTGAACTTTCTAGCTTGATCAGCCGATCACGGCGACGCAGTGCGAAGGGCCATTACATGACCCACCTTCGAGATGTTTATTTCCATCTAAAACGCTGTTTCATTATCTGGATACCCATGGATATTGAAAGCGAGTGCCACCACGCAAAAATACTTGCACGACGTTCACCGGGTCGATTCTGGATTGGTGTCAGTCAACTGCTACGTCACGATGACTTAGCCCGATTAGTCGATTTACAAAGACTGGCATCAGAAATGAGTGCACCACTGCTCGCCTGTGGCAGCGTCGAAATGCACTCAGCACGCCGTAAAATGCTACATGACGTCCTCTCAGCAATACGTTACAACCGCTCTGTCCAAGAGCTCGGTCAACACCGCGTATGTAACGGTCAGCAGCACCTCAGACGTTTAGACAAACTGGCCCCACTGTACCCACAAGAACTGCTCGGAGAGACCTTAAGACTGGCCCAACAGTGCCACTTCAACCTCGATGAACTGCGATACGAGTACCCTGAAGAAGTAGTACCCAACGGCCACTCTGCCAACAGTTACCTACGAAAATGCGTGTCAGAGGGTGCTCACCGCCGATGGCCCAAAGGTGTCCCACCGCGCATACAAGAACGCATCGAGCGAGAACTCAAACTCATCACAGAGCTCGATTACGAATACTATTTTCTCACTGTGTACGATGTCGTTAACTTTGCTCGACAACGGCATATTTTGTGCCAAGGCCGCGGCTCAGCGGCAAACTCAGTGGTGTGTTACTGCTTACACATTACCGAAGTTTCTCCTGAACAAGTGTCACTGCTTTTTGAGCGATTTATCTCACGCGAGCGCGATGAACCTCCGGATATCGACGTCGATTTTGAACATGAACGACGCGAAGAGGTCATACAGTATATTTATGCGAAGTACTCCCGCCGTCGGGCTGCACTTGCGGCGACGGTCATCACTTACCGCTCCCGCAGTGCCGTAAGAGATGTCGGGAAAGCGCTGGGAATGGACACCGTCTTTGTAGAGGAATTAGCAAAATCTTTGGCGTGGTGGAATCGCGAGCGCGAGCTCACCGCAAAATTTGAAGCGCAAGGCATCCCGTCCAGTAGTGTTCAAGCCGAGCTCTTCTTAAATATGACACAGCAAATACTGGGCTTCCCACGACATCTGTCACAGCATGTGGGTGGTTTTGTTATCAGCCGCGGGCCTATTTCCAACCTTGTCCCTATTGAAAATGCCAGCATGCCCGACCGAACGGTTATTCAGTGGGATAAAGAAGACATCGAGTCACTCGGTCTGCTCAAAGTCGATATTTTAGCGCTTGGAATGCTTTCAGCCATCCGAAAAACACTGGCTCTCGTCCAGCGACAGGTCCCATCTATTCAGTCGATTCAGGACATTCCAAAAGACGACCAGGCCACCTTCAGAATGCTGCAGAGCGGCGATTCACTCGGTGTTTTTCAAATCGAGTCACGCGCGCAAATGTCGATGCTCCCCAGACTCAAGCCCACCTGCTTTTATGATTTAGTGATCGAGATTGCGATCGTCCGACCAGGGCCCATTCAAGGTGACATGGTCCACCCCTACCTGCGACGTAGAGCAGGTTTAGAGGCCATTACCTATCCCGATCCAGCAATACGATCTGTTTTAGAACGCACATTAGGTGTCCCGATCTTTCAGGAGCAAGTCATCCGACTCGCCATGGTTGCTGCCGGCTTCAGCGGTGGAGAGGCAGACTCCCTTAGACGTGCCATTACGAACTGGGGCCGAAACAGCAAACTTCTGACATTCGAAAACAAGCTAAAAAGTGGCATGTTGCATCGGGGATACAGCGCAGACTTTGCCGATCAGCTTTTTAGTCAAATCAAAGGCTTTGGTGGCTACGGTTTCCCCGAGTCTCATTCGGCCAGCTTCGCATTACTGGCCTATGTTTCGGCGTGGCTAAAATGCCATCATCCCGGCGCATTTTATGTGGGCTTACTGAACAGCCAACCCATGGGTTTTTATACGCCATCACAACTCATCCAAGATGCCGATCGGCACGGCGTCAAATCACTGTCCATCGACATCAATCACAGCGACTGGAACCATCGATTGATCACCGCTGATGCAAGAACACAAGAAGTGATACAACTGGGACTAAGATTAGTCAAAGGACTTAGTAAATCGGGCGCTGACCAGATTATCGATGCACGAACCAGCGCCCTCTTTGAGTCGGTCGCTGACCTCAGACGACGCACCAACATAAACCAAAAAGATCTCGAAGCACTTTCGGCCGCCGATGCACTAGCGACACTTTCGGGGCACCGTCATAAGACCCACTGGGCCATTATGGCACTCAAAGACACTCGCCCATTATTAGTTGACGAGCACCGTCAGCAGGAGAATGACATGGACGCCATTACAGCACCGTCCATAACCGAGAATGTTATTTTTGATTACCAAAGTACGGGGCTCACATTACGTGCACACCCGCTCGCCCTTCTACGTCCACAGCCACCGTTTGATCAATGTCGTCGTCAATCCGATCTCATTGCCATGGGAAACCGACGCTTTGTTCGAACAGCGGGTCTCGTAACGTGTCGACAGCGACCTGGGACCGCATCGGGCGTAATTTTCCTGACCCTCGAGGATGAGACCGGCAATATCAACGTTATTGTCTGGCCCCGCGTTCAAGAACAGTTCAAAGCGGCTTTAATGACCGCCCAACTGCTGCTCATCAAAGGGACCGTCGAATCGAGAGACGGAGTCACTCATGTTATCGCAAGCGGTCTTTATGACCACAGCCATGCCCTCAGCGACCTGGCCGTTAAGTCTCGAGACTTCCATTAAGTAAGGTGTCAGATATCGCCATGTCGAACAGGGACCGTAAACGCCTGGTCTTTGATCCCCGCATAAACCACCAAAATAACGGCGTCGGTGTCACCAATATTGGCACCACCGTGCGGCTGATCAATGAGCTCAATAACAGCCTCGCCGGCTCGCGCAATGTGCGTCTTACCCGAATCGGTCCGCACTTCAATAACACCCTGTAATACGACGCCTGCTGTCATGAACGGGTGCTCGTGTAACGGGAGCGCCATACCCACAGGGATCGTGACTCGCGCCACAGTGACCTCCGGCTGGCCCTGTGCATATTCAGCTAACGGCGACCCACCCCAATCCTGGGTCGACTGCGCCAAAACAGTGGTCTCAATTGCTCGCTCAGACACAACAAGCTCTCCACTCATTACACGGGCAGCGAGCAGCATCAACACTATCGCGGCACCCACACCGCATCTCGAAACATACCTCATAAAAAACGACTCCCGAAGAGTGTTGGCCTAGAAGAAACGTGCCTGATGACTCAGCTCCACCCCAAAGACGATACTGCACACGACACAGGCTTATTCTGAATCAGCGGAGACTACCGCCTTTAACTCACCCGATCCGTCTTGTGTAATGAAAAATTCAATCGGTTGGCAGCAGACCTGACAGTCTTCAATATAGTTTTCGCCGAGGTCCTCAGGATTGAGCAAGACGCAAATAGACTCCCAACAATAGGGGCAGTCTATCCACGACTCTTCAAGCCCTCTATTCATGTCAATCAGCTGGCTTGCTTGAACGACTCTGCCTCGGCATTTCGCTCAGTAAAGATGAGCGCGCCATCGGCTACTGCGCCGTCCCGAAACATCTTTTTATCCTTCCGGAAGTTCTGCGGATTCACCCACGGCATCTGAGTCCCCTGCCTGGGAAGCTTCGGCATCATTCGCTGCATATACCCCGCTGAAAAATCATGGATCCAAAAGCGTTTCTCCATGGTTTTTGCCAGCAAGTCGGGAATGCGAGGCGTCGCCTGATCGTAACCGAACTCCTCCATGTGATTCAGCACGCGACACACCCACTCCGCCGTTAAGTCAGCGCGCAGTGTCCACGATGCGTTGATGTATCCAAACGTTTGCACCATGTTGGGGATGTTTGAACACATCACACCTTTATAGGTCCACTCGTCGGCAAAATTCACAGGCTTGCTGTCGACAGTAAACTCAGCGCCCCCTAAATTGAGCAGCTCGATCCCCGTCGCAGAAACGATAATATCGGCCTCAATGCGCTCGCCAGAACCCGTGACTAATCCCGTCGCATCAATGTGTGAGACCGTGTCTGTCACCACCTCGGCCTTTCCCGAGCGCAGTGCGGTGAACAAATCGTCGTCGGGCACCAGGCACAACCGCTGATCCCACGGGTTGTAGGTCGGTGTGAAATGCTTTTTGACATCGACCACGTCCCCTACCGCTTTCTCGACCTCTCCCAAAAGATTTTCGGCGACGCGATCAGGATTCGTGCGTGTTTGGTTGTAGATCAATTGTTGCCAAAATGTATTTTTAAAGCGCACGAGGCTGTATGCCCAACTCGCCGGCAGCACGTGTCGTAAGAAGTTTGCAAACGCATCAACGGAGGGTCTAGAGACAACATATGTGGGCGACCGCTGCACCATGGTGACCTTATCGGCCTTCAGTGCCATATTGGGCACCAAGGTCATGGCAGTGGCACCCGAACCGATCACGACCACTTTCTTTCCGGCGTAGTCGAGATCGTCCGGCCAGAATTGAGGGTGGATCCACTGTCCTTCGAAACTCTCCCGACCGTCAAAGTCAGGTTGATGCCCCGCGTCATAATTGTAATACCCGGCACACATCAACAAAAAATTACAGCTGAAATACCGTGTCTCCTCACTGGTCTCTACTGTCAACAACCACGTGGCCGACTCAGAAGACCAAGCCGCATCGATCAGTTTGTGACCAAACTGCGTCTTTTCACGAATCCCATACTCATCAGCCGTCTCGTTGACGTAGTCCCAAATTGCAGGCCCATCGGCAATCGCTTTCTTCGCCCGCCATGGCTTAAAGTTATAGCCCAGCGTGTGCATGTCAGAGTCGGAGCGAATGCCCGGGTATTTAAAGAGATCCCAAGTCCCACCAATGGCGTCGCGACGCTCTAAAAGCATGTAATCGCGACCTGGGCATTTTGTCTGTAGATGCACCGCCGCGCCGACACCGGAGAGCCCCGCACCTACAATCATTACATCGGTGTGCAGCGCAGAGTTTGGAGTGTTATTGCTCATGGTCGTAACCTATTTTTTCGGTGCCAAAGCACGCAGCGTCAGTCGCCCAGTATGGAGCGACCTTTCTCAGCGGCAATACGCAACCGCAGCGCATTGAGCTTTATAAAGCCCTCTGCATCACCTTGATCGTATTTCCCAGCATCATCTTCAAACGTTGCAATAGCGTCGTCAAACAGTGAGTCCGCGGAGCGCCGCCCGGTGACCGTGACGTTCCCCTTGTACAGTCGCATTCGCACGTCACCATTAACAACGCGCTGTGTTTCATCAATGGCCGTCTGGAGCATGATCCGTTCAGGCGCCCACCAGTACCCGTTATAAATCATTTTCGCGTAACGTGGCATGAGCTCATCCTTGAGATGCGCTACTTCTCGGTCGAGCGTCAATGACTCAATTGCCCGATGCGCCCGAAGCAAGATGGTTCCCCCCGGCGTTTCGTAGCAGCCTCGCGACTTCATACCGACATAACGATTTTCAACAATATCTAAGCGCCCCACACCGTGTTCGCCACCCATCCGGTTGAGCGTCGCCAGTACAGTTGCAGGCGACAGGCGTACACCATCAATTGCAACAACATCGCCGCACTCGAACGTGAGCGTCAGTTCAAGCCCCGCATCAGGGGCAGCCTCAGGGGACACCGACCATCGCCACATTGACTCCTCGGGTGGACACCAAGGGTCCTCCAGGACATCGCCCTCGTAGGAAATATGCAACAGATTGGCGTCCATGGAATACGGAGACTTCTTTTTCGCGTTTGAGAAATCAACAGGGATCGAGCGCTCCGCGCAGTAGGCCATGAGTGACTCACGAGAGCTCAAGTCCCACTCACGCCAGGGTGCGATCACTTGAATGCCGGGCTTCAATGCGTAGGCCCCAAGCTCAAATCGGATCTGATCATTGCCTTTGCCCGTCGCGCCGTGTGAAATCGCATCGGCCCCCGTCTCACTCGCAATTTCAACCAATCGCTTTGCAATAAGCGGGCGTGCTATCGAGGTACCCAGTAAGTACTCACCCTCGTAAATGGTATTGGCCCGGAACATAGGGAAGACGTAATCGGCAACGAACTCCTCACGCAGGTCATCAATGTATATTTCCTTAACACCAAGCGCCTCGGCTTTTGCACGTGCCGGTTCTACCTCTTCACCTTGCCCTATATCGGCAGTGAAGGTGACCACCTCACACGCATAAGTGTCTTGTAGCCATCTGACAATAACCGACGTATCCAAACCGCCCGAATAGGCGAGGACAACCTTGTTCACACTGCTCATTTACCGCTCCTGTAGTTAGGTCGTGAAGTTTACGCGCGGCAAGCCCCGTTGGACAGCCGATCACTGCTAAACTAGGGCCCTCAAGGTGCAAAGAGTTGGAAAATGTCTCGAATAACCATCACAAAGCCCGATGATTGGCACATTCATTTACGCGACGGCGATATGCTGGACCGCACAGTCAACGACGTCGCCGCCTGGGCTAATCGCGCCGTGATCATGCCCAACCTGAGTCCGCCCGTCCTCACAGTGACTGATGCCACTGCTTACCACAGCCGAATTTTGTCGGCCCTGAGTAACGCGCCTGACTTTGAGCCCCTCATGACGCTGTACTTGACCGACAACACCACCCCGCAGGATATTCGCGAGGCGGCGGCGTCTCCCTTGGTCTGCGGTGTCAAGCTTTACCCTGCAGGCGCAACCACCAACTCTGCAGCGGGCGTGACAGGACTTGAGTCGCTCAAACCCACCTTGGCCGCCATGCAAGAATACGATGTCCCGTTACTCATCCACGGTGAAGTGACAGATCCAGAGGTCGATATCTTCGATCGAGAAGCCAAGTTCATTGAGCGCACGCTCGGGCCACTGACCGACGAATTTTCAGAACTACGGGTTATTTTGGAGCACATCACAACACAAGACTCGGTCGCCTTTGTCAGTGAGGCGAGACAGGGCGTCGCCGCCACCATCACACCGCAGCACTTACTGTTTGACCGCAACGATATGCTGGTCGGAGGGATACGCCCCCACCTTTTTTGTTTGCCGGTGCTCAAGCGTAGAAGCCATAAAGAATCACTGCGCGCCGCGGCGACCTCAGGTAATCCCCGATTTTTTATAGGTACCGATTCCGCACCGCACACGGTTGAGACAAAAGAGTCTGCCTGTGGTTGTGCCGGCTGCTACAGTGCTCACGCCGCAATCCCTTTGTATGCAGAGGTGTTTGAAGAAGAGGGGTGCTTGGATCGACTCGAGGGATTTACCAGCCACTTCGGCGCAGATTTTTACCGCAGACCCAGAAACACCGACACGGTCGATCTGGTAAAGGAGGCAACGCGCGCACCCGACAGCTTGACCTTTGGTGCGAGTACCGTCACCCCCCTGAGAGCCGGCGAGTTACTGCCCTGGCGAATGGAACCGTCCCGATGAGTGACCCCATGGACAAGTTGATGAAAAATCGGTTTCGTGGATTCCTTCCCGTGGTGGTCGACTTAGAAACGGGCGGCTTTAATTCTACTACCGATGCGATCCTTGAGATTGCAGCCACATTTTTTGACATCGATGCCGACGGTCGCCTCACGGTTGGCCAGACGCTTGCGCGCAATGTAGACCCTTTCGAAGGCGCGAACCTTGAGCCTGCAGCGCTTGAATTCACTGGAATAGACCCTGAAAACCCGTTGCGAGAGGCCGTTCCCGAAGAAATTGCCTTGGGCGATATCTTTGCTGAAGTTCGGCGTGCCGTCAGGGACATGGGCTGCAACCGCGCTATTTTAGTGGGCCACAACGCACACTTTGATGCAGGCTTTCTCAACGCAGCCGCCGATCGCTGTGAAGTAAAGCGAAATCCCTTTCATCCGTTTTCGCACTTTGACACGTCAACATTGGCAGGACTTGCCTATGGGCACACGGTTTTAGCGAAAGCCTGCAAGCGCGCCGGCATCGAATTTAGCAACAGCGAAGCTCATTCCGCGGACTATGACGCGCATAAAACGGCCGAGTTATTTGCCGGGATCGTCAATCGTTGGCAGGATCTTGGTGGCTGGACCTGGCCCCAGATAGATCAGGTCGGGTCGGAATAGATCAGCCCGACATTTCGCTCAACAGTACATCGAGCTGATCGATGTACCGTGTAATGTCGGTCAGCCCAAGCAGTTCGTACTTCACCGAATTCTCAATGGGAAGCAACTGGGTTAATACATGACAGACCTCCCACGCATTTCCCGTATCGAGTGATAATCCAAGCCGCTTGACCTCCGGGTGACGCTGCAAGCCAGCCAGTACATCGATCATTGAAACGCCCTCCTGTGGAACCACGACGGGTTCAGGCCAGGGTTCAACGTCGACGCGGGCCCGATTCAAACCCGAGGATTCTCGCCAGACATCGTCAACATGGAATCGCTGCCCCCCCTCGATCGTAATTCCCAAAAGACCGTTGGGTAACTGATCCCAGTCAACGATATTGGCCAGAGTACCGTAGTCGCCTAGGTCTAAGTTGGTCACCGACGCCTCCGCGACCTCCGAGCCGCGTCTGATCCAAATCACCCCGAACGGGGAACCCTCGCGCATGCACGCGGAAATCATATCAATGTACCGGCGCTCAAAGATCTGCAGGGGTAAACGCCCTCTTGGCAAGAGCACCGTACCCAGGGGAAAAAGCGGAATATCAGTCACGGGACTCTCCTTCAGGGTCACTCAGCAATTCGAGATCGGCCAATAACAGTAGCGCTTCTTCACGCGAACTCCCGCAAAACGCAGGTTCAGCCTGAAATTGACTGCAACATGCGGGCCGACGCGGATCACCAAATAGTGCGCATAAACCCTGCGCACCAAGGTGCACACAGCGTTCGCCCTTGCGTTTACCGTTCGGCATACCCAAAAACGGCGTGTGAATAGCGGGCACAATACAGCAGGCACCACACCCCGCCCTACATTCCACTAAGCCGCTCCGGGACCCAAGGGCTTAAAGGTGATAATAAGTTTGGGCAGGAGCAGAAGGGCGCCCATAACCGCGGCCAACATTGCCATCACGGTGAGCACACCAAAGTAGATACTGGGGGTGAAGTTTGACAAAGTTAGCATTGAAAACCCCACGACTACGGTCAATGTCGTGTAGTACATGGCTCGGCCGATACTGGCATGACTCCGGTACATCGCATCGCGATAATTCTGATCGACCGCAAATTCCTTTCTAAATCGATGAATATAGTGAATGCAGTTATCAACGCCCAT
>JAQXEB010000077.1 GCA_029251065.1 Luminiphilus sp. | reverse complement strand
GATCTTAACGAGGCCGGTGGTGCTCTGGTCATCGAGTTTAGAGTCGTGGAAAAGCCGACCGCGACGACGACACTTCGTATGGATTGCAAATACCCCTGTTCGGGCGAGGTGAAGTTTACAAAAGTATTGCTCGACGCACCGTTGGGTGAGTGGACACGAAAGGCGATCCCGACCGCATGTTTTGCCGAAGCTGGACTGTCACTGGAGCAAGTTAATACGGCCTTTGTAATGGCGACCGCGGGTGACTTGACGGTGGATATTACGGAAATAAAGCTGGCGACGGCACCCGCGATTCGCTCTATTGTGTCGTGTGCTGACCTGGTCAATGACACAGCGTTGCTGAACTAAGGCGACGACTAAGAACAATAAAAGGATAGACACATGACAACTATTGATATCGTGATCGTCGCCATTTACGCCGTGGGGCTTTTTAGCTTAGCGCAATGGGTTTCGCGAGATACAGGCAAAGCCAAAACGACTGAAGATTACTTTCTTGCGGGGAGGACTCTGCCCTGGTGGGCGATTGGTGCGTCTCTGATCGCCGCCAATATCTCAGCCGAGCAGATTATTGGTCAGTCGGGGCAAGGCTACGTAGTGGGGCTTGCAATTGCCGCCTACGAGTGGCAAGCCGCAATTGTGTTGCTGATCGTGGCGAAATATTTCCTCCCGATTTTTCTTAAGCGCGAAATTTATACCATGCCGCAGTTTTTGCAGACGCGCTACGGCACCGGTGTTAAGTCGCTCATGTCGTTTTACTGGATTGTGCTTTACACCGCGGTCAACTTGACGGCTGTCCTCTGGTTGGGCGGTCTGGCTATAGAGAGCCTGACCGGCTTGAACGTCATGACCGCGATGATCAGTCTGGCCGCATTTGCAGTGCTGTACTCACTCAACGGCGGCTTAAAGGCGGTTGCGCTGACTGACATTATTCAGGTCGTCATACTGATTCTGGGTGGTCTTGCCATTACATGGCTTGCGCTGGATGCGGTGAGTTCCGGAGAGGGCGCTCTGGCGGGTTTGGGGCGCTTAGGCGAGGAGGTACCGGGTCATTTCAAAATGATTTTAGACGAGGCGCACCCGAATTACCGCGATCTGCCTGGCATATGGACATTGCTCGGTGGGCTTTGGGTACTGCATTTTTCATACTGGGGATTTAATCAATATATTATTCAGCGAGCCTTGGGTGCAGAGAGCCTTGCTGAAGCACAAAAGGGCCTGGCATTTGCTGCATTTTTGAAGTTGCTTATTCCCGTGATTGTCGTGGTTCCGGGTATTGCCGCACTGGTATTAGCCCAAGACGGTGCGCTCGCAGCCAATGTGCTAAATAGTCAGCCGGATCGGACCTACGGTGAGCTGATGAAGCTAGCGCCCGCTGGGCTTCGTGGGCTTGTTTTTGCGGCGCTGATTGCCGCAATAGTCTCATCGCTCGCATCAATGATGAACTCGATCTCGACGATCTTTACGATGGATATCTACCGGCAGTACGTGGGTGAAAAGCGTGATGAGTCCCATTACGTCATGGTCGGACGCGTTGTGGCACTTGCGTCAATGGTCATCGCACTCGTCTTGGCCAGACCCTTCCTCGGGGGAATGGAAAGCGCCTTCCAGACAATTCAGGAATACACAGGCTTCATTGCACCGGGCGTGGTGACTATCTTCCTACTTGGTTTCTTCTTTCAGCGTGCGAACGAGGCCAGTGCTTACGCCGTTTTGATTGGCTCAGTGGTGGCCAGTCTGGCCCTCAAAGTCGCGATGCCCGATCTGCCGTTCGTGCTTCGTATTTGGTTGGTTTTCTTAATCAATGTCGCGCTTGGCGTGGTCGTTGCGTTGTTGACACGTGAGCCTGAGGCCGGGCAGCCTGTGCTGCTCAGCGATATTCAGTTTGGAACGACTCAGGGGTTTAATGTATCAGCGATTGCCGTCTCCCTGCTTTTAATACTGATTTATGCGTCCTATTGGTAACGAATGTTTTTGTCAGGTCAAAAAAAAGCCCCGTCAGGGGCTTTTTTTTTTGCGGTTACTTCATGCTTTTCTTGGTTAGAAAGCGGTACATCTTATCTTTATAACCGGTGTAGGGCGGGGCAAGGAACTTGTTCATTGTAAAGTTTGCTTGGTGGAAGACAGGACGCAATTTTGAGCATGACGTAAAGCCTTCTTTGCTGTGGTAATGCCCCATGCCACTGCCACCGACACCGCCAAATGGGAGGTCATGCTGCGACACGTGAAGTAACGCATCATTGATACTGACGCCGCCAGACATAATCTGATTGATGTAAAGATCAGACAGCTTTTTATTGCGGGTAAACGGGTACATTGCTAGCGGCCGATCACCTGAGTTGACGTGATTGATGACGTCTTCAGGCGTCTCATAGGTCACAATCATCAGCAGTGGTCCGAACGTTTCCCTGTTTCGGATAATCATCTCGGGAGAGGTATCGACCACGAACTGTACCGGTACCTTTCGCGTGTCGGGGTTGGGTTCCTCGCCGGTTGGATTAATCACTCGCGCACCATGGCTGCGCGCATCGTCAAGCGTGGCCATCATGCGGTCATAGGCGCGCTGGTCAATCATCGATGTGTAGTCATCGCTGTTGATCGTGGGGACCGTGTCTTTAAGCCACTGACTGCAATGCGCAATGAACTCATCAGCCTGCGACTTATGGACCATGACGTAGTCCACGTTCACGCAAATCTGTCCGGCGTTAAACTGCTTAGCAAACATAATTCGTTCAGCCGCCTTGGCGAGGTCATAGTCTGGATCAATGATCGCGGGGGACTTGCCTCCCAGCTCCAAGATGACAGGCGTTAAGTTCTGTGCTGCTGAGGCCATTACTTTTTTGCCTGTGGCGCCCGAACCCGTGAATATAATGAGATCAAACGCGAGTTTTGAAAACTCGATACCCACGCCACCGGTTTCCTCAATAAAGAA
>JAQXEB010000076.1 GCA_029251065.1 Luminiphilus sp. | reverse complement strand
ATTCAGGTTGCCGGGTCGGTTAAAGGAAAGCGCGGGCCTCACGCCACATCGGACTGGATGACGATGGAGCAAGAGCGGGGAATCTCGGTAACGTCTTCGGTGATGCAATTCCCGTATCGCGATCGCACGGTCAACTTGCTCGATACGCCGGGGCACGAAGATTTTTCGGAAGACACCTATCGAACTCTGACAGCGGTGGATTCCGCACTCATGGTGGTCGACGGTGCGAAGGGTGTCGAGGCGCGAACTATTAAGTTGATGGGTGTTTGCCGCTTGCGAGATACCCCAATTGTTGGCTTCGTCAACAAACTCGATCGTGACATTCGAGAGGCCATCGAGTTGCTCGACGAAATTGAAGATGTCCTGAAGATCGAAGCCGCGCCGATCAACTGGCCGATTGGCATGGGGAAGTTTTTCAAGGGCGTGTATAACCTATATACCGATACGATTCACTGCTACGAACAGGGACACGGACAGGTGTTGCCGCCGGATCGATGCATTAAGGGGTTGGAATCGGCAGAGGCGCGCGCATTGCTAGATGATGATTACGACGACTTCTGTGATGAAATAGAACTTGTGCGCGGTGCGAGTCACACCTTTGACCGCTCCTTGTTTTTGGCCGGGAAGCAGACGCCTGTTTTTTTCGGTACGGCGCTGGGTAATTTTGGCGTCCGTGAAATGCTCGATGACTTTGTTGAGTGGGCGCCTAAGCCACAGTCCCGATTCGCACAATCGCGTGAAGTCACTCCTACCGAAGCGGACTTCTCGGGATTCGTATTCAAAATTCAAGCGAACATGGATCCCAAGCATCGCGACCGTATTGCCTTCGTGCGCCTTTGCTCAGGGCGGTATGAAAAGGGCATGAAGATGCGGCATGTGCGCATTGCTAAGGACATTCGCATAGCCGATGCAGTGTCATTCAAGGCAGGCGAGCGAGATTTGGTGGAGTCAGCTGTGGCGGGTGACATTATTGGGTTGCACAATCACGGTACGATTCAAATCGGCGATACCTTTACTGCGGGTGAGTCGCTGCAGTTCACGGGAATTCCGCATTTCGCGCCCGAGTTGTTCAGAAAGATACGACTGTCAGACCCCATGAAGATGAAGGCTTTGCAAAAAGGGTTGCAGCAGCTGTCGGAGGAAGGGTCCACTCAGGTGTTTTCGCCCTTGAATTCGACCGATCTTATTGTCGGGGCGGTGGGGCAGCTACAGTTTGACGTCGTGGCGCATCGACTTAAGGATGAGTACAAGGTCGATGCGATTTATGAGCCTGTCAACATTTACACCGCACGTTGGCTTGATGCAGCAGATGCTCGAACGTTGGACGACTTTCGGAAAAAAGCATCTGATCATCTGTCCGAGGACGGCGGTGGCTACCTGACTTACTTGGCCCCAACGCGGGTCAACCTATCGCTCATGCTGGAGCGGTGGCCTGATATTACATTTCGCGAAACCCGAGAACATTAGACGTCCGTAATGGCAGATCTGGAGGCCATGTCTGTCACGCCTAGCGGTCAGAGCAAGGCCATGATTTCGGACTCGATATCAGCCGGTTTTTTCTGCGATCCAAATCGACCGACGACCTCGCCGTCTCGATTGATGAGAAATTTTGTGAAGTTCCATTTGATTCGCTCGGTCCCTAAAAGGCCTTTGACTTCAGACTTGAGGTGTTTGTAGAGCGGGTGCGAGTTAGTGCCGTTCACGTCAATTTTTTCAAACAGTGGAAAACTCGTTTGAAAGCGCATTTCGCAGAATTCAACGATCTCCTCAGTACTTCCCGGTTCTTGAGACCCAAACTGATTGCAGGGAAATGCCAAGACAGCGAATCCTGCGTCTTTGTGCGTCGCGTGAAGCTTTTCCAGGCCTTCGTACTGCGGGGTAAAGCCACATTTTGACGCCGTATTAACAATTAATAGGACTTGGCCTTTGTAGTCCGAAAGTGAGGCTGTTGTGCCGTCGGCAAGTGTTGCCGAGTAGTCGTAAACGCTGGTCATAGCAGTATCTCTATAAAAGTCAGCCGCAGAGCAAACTACATTCGAAGGTAAGTTTCCAGTTCGAATTCGGTGACGTGGCGAGCGAACTCACTCCACTCCTGTTGTTTTGTGGCCAAAAAGAGCGTTTTAAATTCAGTCGTTAGGTATTCGGAGAGTGTTTGTGCCTCGTCAAACGCGTCGATCGCCTGATCCATGGTTGTGGGTAACGGCGTCGACTTGATGTCTTGCTCCCAGGCATTTCCCTCAATTGCAGGAGGGGGTGTCAGTTTCCCTTCTATACCATGCCAAATGCCCGCCAGGACGGCTGCAAGAACCAGATAGGGGTTTGCGTCCGCACCGGCGACGCGGTGTTCAATGCGACGAGCCGAGGGCGGACTTTCGGGAATCCGAATAGCGGTTGTTCTATTGTCGTAGCCCCAGGCAGACTCAGTCGGTGCGTGATTTCCGGGTTGGAACCGCCGGTAGGCATTGAAGCTGGGCGCGAAAAGAAGCATTGATGCTGGGAGAAGTTCGAGGCAGCCAGCAACGGCGTAGCCTAATAGGTCAGAGCCTTCTTCACCGCCATTATCAAAGACATTGACGTCGTTCTCTTCGAGCAAGCTGCAGTGGACGTGGAGGCCATTCCCGGCCTCGTCATCGATGGGTTTAGGCATAAAACTGGCCACAAAACCATGCCGTGCCGCAATCGACCGAATGGTGCGTTGCATTCGAATCACCTGGTCGGCAAGGAGCATCGTGTCATTACTGTGCGCCACGTTGATTTCGAACTGACTTGGCGCCGATTCTTTGATGATTCCCTCGTAGGGCAAGTCCTGTGTTTTAAAGGCCTGCCTGAGGGCCTCAAGCAAGGGTCCGTGGTAATCCAATTCACTCAATGCGTAGAGGTTGCCACCCACTGTGTTTTGGTTTTTAAGGGCAGACCCTATGGACTCGTTGGTCTCTGGTTTTGGGAGCAGACTAAATTCGAGCTCGACGGCCATGCAGGGCCTTAGGGACTTTTCGGAGAAGCGATTCACAAGCGCTTGTAGCACCTGTCTTGGGTCGCCCATATAGGGCGATTTGTCCTTATCGAACATGGTTAAAAGGACTTGCGCTTGGTCAACACCACGCTCGGTCAATAAGGGACGAAGCGAACCCTCGACCAGGTGGCAATAGCCATCAATATCGCCATTGGAATGCGCCAGCGCTGGAATATCACGACCCCAAACATCGAGCCCTAAGGCTGACTTAGGCAGCTTAAGACCTTGTTTTTCGATCGAATCGAGTTTTTGAACCGGTAGCCACTTACCCCGAGCGATACCATTACAGTCGGTGATTAGCGCCTCGACCATCGTAATGTCCGGATAAGCGCTTAAAAATTGTTGCGTCGAATGCACAAAAATGACTCGGCTAGATTAAGCCTGAATGATCTAGGGCTACGCGCTCACCCACAATGCCCAAGTTGGGGCAAGTGATGCCTAACGTGGGTCATTAATGACTTAATTCATGTAAATGTGAAGCGGGTCCTGTCCTTTTGCCTGTGCAACGTAAGGAATGGTATTGATAAACAGGGCAAAGAGATCGGCCTGACTGTTTACGTCGAGCTTTTTGTATATTGATTTACGATGGCGCCGAACGGTCTCAAGTGAAATATTGAGCCGTTCTGCACTGGTGTCGGCGCCGTAACCTCTGAGTAGCAATTCCAAAACCTCTTGCTCACGTTCGCTCACGTAACTGGTGCCGAAACATTCAAACCCCTGTTGTATGTGATGGTCTACACCGGGCTGTAACAGGTTGCTCTCGACGAACTCTTCTCTGCGGGTGTGAAGTTCGATAAGTTCTGCAATGACTTGGCTAACGCTGTAAAGCCAGTTGTATTCTCCATCGCTAAACTCACCATGACTCTCGAGTCGCATGAAGCTGATGTTGACAACGCTGCCATCGCCAAGGCGCGTCACGATGATAGCCTCGTCAACGGTGCCTGTACTGGCGTAATAGTTCTGGTGATAGCTGCTGTCTTCGAAGTTACCGGTGATCAATCGCGACAATCGATAACAGTTATTCCTTGGGGAGCTCAGTGAAATCTTAAAAAATGGGTCCTCTCGATAGGGTCCTTCAAGGTATTCATCGACTTGAGAGGGGTAGTCTTCTTTTGGGATTTTGTGATCAAGGAGTTTAGGCGGTAAGTCTTTGTGGTACAGCCATGCTTGCGGCAATGCCACGGGCACCTGCGCCTCGATCGCAGCGAATACCTGCTGAAAAAAAATGGGCTCACCCACGTGAGCGACAATATTCGCTAGATCACTATTCCAGCGCTGAAACGCGTTTATTTCCACTCGCTGTCTTCCTAGTAAGGCCTGACTAAAGAGTGAAAGGTTTCTTGCCTTAGGTCAATCCAATTGGGCATGTTGCACGGCACTGCGGACACACTACGCCCTGCTTTTTCAATAAGCTTTGACTCGTTCCAAGACGTAATCGCTCACTGCAGCGATCGCGATGTGCTCGGCTTCGCTATCACAGCGCCCTTGCACCTCAACCATTCCCTCTTTTAACGACCGCTCGCCGATGGTGACGCGCAAGGGCACACCAATCAGTTCACAATCAGCAAACTTAACGCCGGGGCGCTCTTTTCGGTCGTCCATAGCGACATTAACGCCCTGTGCTCGCAATTTGTCGTAAAGCGTTTCGGTGGCGTCAGCGACACTCTCGGATTTATCCATGCCCAGAGGGATAAGGACCACTGAAAATGGCGCCATTGTGGCAGGCCAAATGATGCCGCGCGCGTCATTATTTTGTTCGATAGCCGCCGCGACGATTCGCGTAATACCGATGCCATAGCACCCCATACTCATGGGAACCGACTTACCGTTCTGATCCAACACCTCGGCGCCCATGGCCTCTGAGTACTTTGTTCCCAGTTGGAAGATGTGCCCAACTTCAATACCTCGTTTGATTTCGAGGTGGCCGGTACCACAGGGGCTGGGATCTCCTGCAGACACGGTACGTAAATCCGCAACTTCAAATTTGGGAATATCGCGCTGCCAATTGACACCTTTGAGGTGTTTGCCGTCTTCGTTAGCACCACAGACAAAGTTAGTCAGCACAGAGGCTGCGCGATCTACGACGATCCGGACATCGAGTCCCACAGGGCCCAGAGAACCAAACGACGCGCCGGTTGCGGTTTTTACCGCTGATTCTTGAGCCATTCGCAAAGGCTGGCTGATTCCGCTTATCTTTTCGGCCTTTATTTCATTAAGTTGTTGATCACCGCGAAGCACCAAGGCAACGAGACCGCCTTGTGCATCTTCCACGAACAGCGTCTTCAGAGAGGTGTCTGGGGCAATACCGTGGTTCTTGGAAAGGGCGTCAATGGTTTTGGCATCGGGCGTATTAAAGAGAGCCATCGGCTCAAATTCTGCGGCCACGGCCTGCGGCAGGAGTGCCTCCGCAAGCTCAACGTTTGCAGCAAAGTCACTCTTTGTGGAGAAGGCAATACTGTCCTCACCCGAGTCTGCCAGCATGTGAAATTCGTGAGAGTGACTCCCGCCAATTGAGCCTGTATCCGCTTCAACCGGACGGAAGTCTAAGCCAAGCCGGGTAAAAATGGTCGAGTACGCCTCGTGCATACGCCAATAGGTCTGCTCGAGAGAGTCCTGATCGGTGTGGAATGAGTAGGCGTCCTTCATTACAAATTCGCGTGAGCGCATCACGCCAAACCGCGGGCGTATCTCGTCTCTGAACTTGGTTTGGATCTGAAAATAATTGATCGGCAGTCGCTTGTAGCTGCGAATTTCCGATTTAGCCAGATCAGTAATGACTTCCTCGTGTGTGGGTCCGAGGCAGAAATCGCGGTCATGTCGGTCTTGGAGTCGGCACAGTTCAGGACCGTATTGCTCCCATCGGCCCGACTCTTTCCATAACTCAGCGGGTTGAACGACAGGCATAGACAGCTCGACGGCGCCCGCGTTTTCCATTTCTTCACGAACAACGCGCTCGACATTTCGAACGACCTTCAGCCCCAGCGGCATCCACGTGTAGATGCCCGCGGCGATCCGTTTGATCAGCCCTGCTCGAAGCATGAGCTGATGGCTAATCACCTCTGCATCGGCGGGAGTTTCCTTGGTGGTCGACAAGGGGAAATTTGAAAATCGCATCTACGTTTCCTGTAAGTGGCTGTCTAACGTCGTGTGGCACTGTCTCGCGGACAGCGAGTGTATCAAACCTCGAGGGGCAGTTCGCGATCGCCAGTGGGCTCATTCGCGATAGTTTGGGCTTGTATCACCGGCCCTGTTTGGTGTTACATCCTATAGCATCGATACAACGGTCATCGACTTTAGAGGAAAGGGAGCAATGACAGTGCAAGCCGACAAGATCAAGCCCAAGAAAACGGATAAGAAGAAAGTCACTGGGCAACTGTCAAAAGGGGAATTGCACCGTAAAATTGCGAGTAAGACCGGTCTGACTAAAAAACAAGTGGGCGATGTATTTCGAGAGTTTGAGCAGGTATTGGCTGATCAGATGAGTGTGAAGGGCTGTGGTGAAATGACGCTGCCCGGCCTTGCGAAATTCACCACGGCGACACGGCCCGCTGTTCGTGCACGGAAAGGCGTCAATCCGTTTACCGGCGAGGAAACGCTCTTTGCGGCGCGACCCGAGACCCGAACGGTAAAAATACGTGCACTCAAAAAGTTGAAAAGGTTCTCAAACTCGTAATCCTCGTCTTTGCACCTAGAATTGCCATTAACCTCGCGCGCTGATTAGTGTAATCTCTCGCGCTCTGCGCTTTATAGCCGCAGTACGTTTGCAATCATAGAGATGTTCCGCATGCCAATTTACGAGTATGTATGTGGTGCCTGCGGAGATGCGCACGAGGCACTGCAAAAGATGTCGGATGCCCCGCTGACCGACTGTCCTGCGTGCGGGGCGCGATCGTTGAAGAAAAAGGTTTCAGCGCCGGCGTTTCGTCTTTCCGGTAAAGGCTGGTACGAAACTGACTTCAAAACGGGTGCAAAGAAAAACTTAGCGAACAGCTCAGGCTCTGAGTCAGGCGGTGTCAAAAATGCGGCATCGTCTTCGGATTCGTCTGACTAGAACGACACGAGATTAGAGAGTAAACATGCGGACACATTATTGCGGTGCCACAAAAGACGCTTCGATCGGCGAAACGGTGACGATTTGTGGTTGGGTGGACAGGCGCCGAGATCATGGCGGTGTCATTTTTCTCGACATGCGTGATCGAGAAGGCATTGTTCAAGTCGTTTTCGACCCAGACACCAAAGAGTATTTTGAGTTGGCGGACCGTGTGCGCAGCGAGTATGTCCTGCAGATTACCGGCCGTGTTCGGGAGCGTGCGACTGAGACCGTGAATCCATCCATGGCGACGGGACACATTGAGGTTTTAGGTAAAGAGCTCGTTATCCTCAACGAAGCGGTTCCGCCACCCTTCCCACTGGATGCGCATCAGTCGGTGGGGGAGGATGTTCGCCTTCGTTATCGATTCATGGACCTTCGTCGTGAGTCGATGCAACAAAATTTAATCACGCGTTCGCGGATCACCTCAACGATCCGTCAGTATCTTGAAACCGCCGGATTTTTGGATATCGAAACGCCGGTGCTGACCCGCGCAACCCCCGAAGGGGCTCGAGATTATTTGGTTCCGAGTCGAACGAATGCCTCCAAATTTTTTGCTCTGCCACAATCGCCTCAGCTCTTTAAGCAGTTATTGATGGTGTCGGGCTTCGATCGGTATTATCAGATTGCACGGTGTTTCCGAGACGAAGATCTGCGGGCTGATCGTCAACCAGAGTTTACTCAGATTGATGTGGAGATGTCCTTTACCGACGAATCAGAGGTCATGCAGCTGACAGAGGGTATGGTCAGAGCGCTTTTTCAAAGGCATTTAAATGTAGATCTTGGCGATTTCCCGCAAATGACGTGGCATGAGGCCATGGAGCGTTTTGGCTCAGATAAGCCAGACCTTCGCATTGATCTGGAACTCGTCTCGGTCGATGACCTGATGGCGGATGTGGAATTTAAGGTCTTCTCAGGTCCAGCCAACGATCCGAAGGGACGTGTTGCTGCACTGCGTGTACCCGGTGGCGCGACGATCAGCCGTAAGGAAATCGACGATCTTACAAAATACATTAGCGCTTACGGTGCTCGTGGGCTTGCGTTGATTAAGGTCAACGACATGGCATCAGGCGTATCAGGTCTTCAATCGCCAATTTTAAAGTTCATGCCTGAATCGACGATCCATGACTTAGTTGAAAGGCTTGACCTTGAGGACGGCGACATTGTTTTCTTTGGCGCCGATAAACGCCAGATTGTTAATGATTCTCTGGGCGCGTTGCGACTAAAAGTTGCCGCGATGACCGACAGCGTCAGAGAGGGTTGGGCGCCGCTGTGGGTCGTCGATTTCCCTATGTTCGAAGAAACGTCCAGCGGTGGTTTGACGGCGATTCATCACCCCTTTACGGCGCCATCTTGTAGCGCTGAGGCGCTCAAAGCACAGCCAGAAAACGCACTCTCTCGAGCCTACGACATGGTGCTCAACGGCAGTGAGGTGGGTGGAGGCTCAATTCGGATCCATCGCCAAGAAATGCAAAAAGCGGTTTTCGATATTCTTGGAATATCCGAAGAGGAAGCTGATGCAAAGTTTGGATTTTTACTGTCCGCGTTGAAACACGGCGCTCCCCCTCACGGAGGCTTGGCATTTGGTCTGGATCGTCTTGTGATGTTAATGGTCGGCGGCCAGTCCATTCGTGATGTCATTGCCTTCCCTAAAACGCAATCGGCCCAATGCGTGATGACTGATGCGCCAGGGGAAGTGTCTGAGCAACAGTTGCGTGAGCTCAGCATTCGGTTGAGGACTCCTGATAAGTAATTGCAGTGACGACATGACGTCGGCCTCAGTTTCCCGCACAATCTAAGCATGGGCGGAGAGGCATTGTGACACTTATCTTAGGGATTGATCCTGGCTCGCGTAAGACCGGGTTCGGTGTGGTCGAGACAGACGGCACGAACACGCGTTACGTGGGCAGTGGTGTCATCAAACTACCCGTGGACCAACCCCTAGCGCCGCGCTTAAAAGTGCTTGCTGAATCGTTGACAGAAATTATTAGCGAATATCGGCCAACCGTTGCTGTTATAGAACAGGTTTTTATGGCTAAAAGCGCCGATTCGGCCCTCAAGCTTGGTCAAGCGCGTGGCGCTGCAATGGTGATTTGCGCGCTCGAGGGACTTGAAGTCCATGAGTACGCGACACGAAAAATCAAGCAAGCGGTTGTGGGAACGGGTGGTGCCAATAAAGCGCAGGTTCAGCATATGGTCACGCGGCTCTTGCGGTTGCCCTCGACGCCGCAAGAGGACGCCAGTGACGCGCTCGCCGCTGCACTGTGCCACATTAGTGGTGATGCGGTGATGCGTGCGACGGGTGCAAGGGCGTTTGCCACAGGACGACTCAAATAAATCAATGAGAGCACACGGATGATAGAACGACTGCGCGGAACTATTTTGGCCAAGCAAGCCCCCGAAGTCATCGTCGATGTGGGTGGCATTGGCTATGAAGTTCGTGTGCCCATGACGACGATTTACCAGCTTCCCGCGATTGGTGAGACCACGATTTTGCTCACTCACTTTGTGGTGCGCGAGGATGCACAGCAGCTCTATGGGTTCGTTCGAGAAATCGATCGTCGACTCTTTAGGGATTTGATCAAGGTTAATGGCGTGGGTCCTAAACTAGCTTTAGCGATCCTCTCTGGCATGGATACAGAGCAGTTTGCTGACTGTCTGAACCGTAATGATGTTCAAGCCCTTGTTGCGCTTCCCGGCGTTGGCAAGAAAACGGGTGAGCGATTGTTGGTTGAAATGCGTGACAAAGCGGGGCAGTGGTTGTCCGATGTACTGCCGGCTGAGCGGGCTCATTCGTCACAGACGCCTTCGGTCGATGTGCGAGGCGATGCCGAGCAAGCACTGGTGGCGCTGGGATATAAACCCACTGAAGCATCGCGCTTAATCGCTGCTGTAGATTCCGGCGATATTGATAGTAGTGAAGCGCTCATCCGGGCTGCCTTGCAGTCCGCAATGCGTTAGAAAAGTCTACATAGAAAGGATGCCTGAGTGATAGAGACTGATCGATTGGTGGCAGGAGGAACGACGGACAGTCGTGAGAGTGTCTTGGACCGGGCTGTCCGGCCACAAACCCTAGAGGACTACATTGGTCAGTCTGCGGTTAAAGAGCAAATGGATATTTTTTTATCGGCCGCAAGAGGACGCGGTGAACCGCTCGACCACACACTTATTTTTGGTCCCCCCGGTCTGGGGAAAACAACGCTTGCCAGTATTATTGCCAATGAAATGGGCGTACAGCTCAAGACAACCAGCGGGCCGGTGCTTGAAAAAGCGGGCGATGTCGCGGCCATCATGACTAATCTTGAGCCAAACGATGTTCTCTTTATTGATGAAATTCACCGATTGAGTCCCTACGTGGAAGAGATACTTTACCCTGCGATGGAGGATTTCCAGCTGGATATTATGATCGGCGAGGGGCCTGCGGCACGTTCCATAAAATTGGACCTTCCGCCGTTTACCTTAGTGGGCGCTACGACGCGCGCAGGACTATTAACATCGCCGCTCAGGGATCGGTTTGGGATCGTTCAGCGGCTTGAGTTCTATGAAGTTGGCGACCTCAAACGCATTGTGTCACGCGCTGCCAGCATTCTTTCGATCGATACTGACGACGCTGGAGCACTCGAAATAGCGAAGCGTTCTCGAGGGACGCCGCGGATCGCAAACCGTTTGATGCGTCGCGTCAGAGATTATGCGCAAGTCAAAGGCGACGGCATTATTTCTAAGCCAATCGCAGAGGCGGCGCTTGATATGTTAAGCGTTGATGACCAAGGGTTTGATCACCTCGACCGGCGATTTTTGCTGGCGCTCATTGAAAAGTTTGAGGGCGGTCCGGTGGGCATCGACAGTTTGGCGGCTGCTCTGTCAGAGGAGCGAGGCACATTAGAAGATGTTATTGAGCCGTACCTGATTCAACAGGGGCTGATTATTCGCACGCCGCGTGGTCGCATTGTGACCCCCGCAGGCTACCGGCACTTTGGATTGGCAGCGCCGCAAAAGGTTGACGAGGCACGAAGTGGGTCGCTGGATCCTAGCGAGGGCTCGGGTGACTGAATACCGACTGCCCATTCGGGTTTATATTGAGGATACAGATGCGGGCGGCATCGTGTATTACGTGAACTACTTGAAATACTTCGAGCGGGCTCGAACGGAACTTATTCGCGCCATGGGCGTCGATAAGACGGCGGTCATGGAAGATGGATCGGTGTTCGTTGTGACGTCAGCGTCTATCGATTATCTGATGCCGGCGCGTTTGGATGATTGTATTGAGGCCAGAGCGACAGTGATCGGGTCGGGTGCTGCGAAGATTGAGTTTGAACAGGCTGTGGTTAGAGAGGGCGTAGAACTTGCGCGGGGGCGCGTGTCGGTGGCGCTCACAGACGGTGCTTCAGGCCAACCCAAGCGTATGCCGGCTACGTTGCGCGCGGCCCTTAAGGCGAATGAAAACAAAGGTGAGGTAAATCATGACGGATGAACTGAGTGTTATTGAACTCATCATGGGTGCGAGTCTCACGGTAAAACTCGTGATGGCGACGCTGTTAGCTGCCTCCGTCGCGTCGTGGTTCATGATTGTTCAGCGCGTCATTATCTTGCAGAGGGCGAATGCTGAGTTGCTCGACTTCGAGGATCGCTTCTGGTCTGGAATGGATCTCGCTCAGCTTTACCGGGAGGGCTCCACCGCGATTGACGAGGGATTTGACATCACGGGTGGTGAAGCGCTTTTTCGAGCAGGTTTTAAGGAGTTCTCTAAGTTGTCGCGTCAAGAAAATATGGACGCCGATGCCATGGTCGAAGGGTCACGTCGGGCGATGCGGGTCGCTTTGATGCGAGAGAGTGATCGATTGGAGCAACACTTACCGTTCTTGGCGTCGGTGGGCTCCACCAGTCCGTATGTGGGGTTGTTTGGCACGGTGTGGGGCATTATGCATTCATTCAGAGGTCTGGCCACTAGCTCACAGGCAACGCTTGCCGCCGTCGCTCCCGGCATTTCTGAGGCACTGATTGCAACAGCCATGGGGTTGTTCGCCGCCATTCCTGCCGTGCTTGCCTACAACCGATTTGCAGCGAAGGTCGACGCATTACTCAACCGGTACGAATCGTTTGTTGATGAGTTTTCCGGACTTTTGCAGCGACAAAGTTACGCTCAAAAGCGAGGTCAAGCGCAGTGAGACCGCGCCGAGCCATGGCAGAGATCAACGTCGTTCCTTACATCGACGTCATGCTGGTGTTGCTCGTGATTTTTATGGCGACCGCGCCACTTCTCATGCAGGGCGTCGAGGTCGACCTCCCGGATGCGAACTCAACCCCCGTTTCTGACAGTGACGCGGAGCCCTTAATCGTGTCCATCGATGCTCAGGCAAAGTTGTACCTCAACTTGGGCGCCAGCGACGATCTTGCGTTGAATATTGAAACGGTTAAACAGCGCGTCGCGACAGTACTGAAACGCAATCCTGAAAAAGCAGTTATGGTTTGGGGTGACGCGGCAGTGCCCTATGGTGAGGTGGTTGCACTGATGTCTGAACTCCAGGAGGCCGGTGCTCTGTCGGTAGGGTTGGTGACTGAGGCGCCTGCGAGACGACAGTGAATTCTGATCGGCTGCTTATTATGGGTATCCCCGCACTCGTCGCCGTACTGGTGCATCTTTTTTTCGTCATTGTGATGGAAGGCGGATGGACCGTCGCGGCGCCAACTGTCTCAGCAAGGCCGCAGGTTATACAGGCGTCGCTCGTGTCCTTGTCAAAGCCTGATCAGACGGCGGCAAAGCCCGCGTCAAAACCAAAACCAAAACCAAAACCAAAACCAAAACCAAAGCCAAAGCCAAAGCCAAAGCCAAAGCCTGAGTCGGTGAAAGTGCTTGAGCCAAAACCGATTCCAAGGCCTGACCCTATTATTCCTGAAACGGTCTCGGCGGATGACAATAAGACGTCTACCGAAAATCAGTTAGCACGACTCCAAAAGGAGCTGCTTGATGGCCTGATGGATTTGCCCGAGGCTGATGGGCAAGCACTGGCTGACGAGGTGAACGAGGTGCAGCATGTCGCGGCGCTCATGCAAGCCCGCATCACCCAAAACTGGCGACGTCCCCCTTCGGCGCGCAACGGTATGGAAGTTTTGTTGGAGATTAGTCTCGTACCGACCGGCGATGTCGTCGGTATTTCTGTTTCAAGCAGCAGCGGAAGTATTGCGTTCGATCGAAGTGCGATTGCCGCTGTGGAGCGTGTGGCTCAGTTTTCCGAGGTGGCGGTTTTGCCTATTTCAGATTTCGAGCGATACTTTCGCCGGTTCCCACTGCGTTTTAAGCCTGAGGATCTGAGGTACTAGTCATGTTGTTACGATCGTGTGCGTTTGTTTTTGGATTGTTTTTAACCACTACCTCCGCGGCGCAGCTGGAGATTCAGGTGACGCGCGGGATTGATAACCCCACTTCAATTGCCGTTGCACCGTTTGCCTGGGATGGTTTGGGCTCTGCGCCCACCGACTTTGCGCAAATCGTGGACTCTGATTTAGCACGAAGCGGTCAGTTCAGCCCGGTCAGCCGACGGGATATGTTGAGCTTGCCCGCAGCAAGAGAGGAGATTTTTTATCGCGATTGGCGTGCGATTTCCACCCGCTATTTGGTCATCGGTCGGGTGAGTCAAGGAACCCAACTTCGCGTTGACTTTTCACTGCACGATGTTGAACGCGGTGTGGAGTTATTCTCGGGTCAGGTGGTGAGTGCAGAATCTGAGGCTCGTATGGCAGCGCACCGAGTTGCCGACTCGATTTATGAAAAACTGACCGGTATTCCTGGCGCATTTGCCACACGACTCATTTACGTATCGGTGACGCGTAACCCAGACGGTAAAGATTTTTACCGATTGACGGTGGCGGATGCTGATGGTCGCAGACCCATTGTTTTGCTCGAGGGTCGCGACCCCATTCTTGCGCCGAGTTGGTCCCCCGATGGAAAAGAGGTGGCGTATGTCTCGTTTGAATCCTCTCGACCCGCGATTTACCGGCAGGTGCTTGCCACGGGTAAGCGGGAGCAGCTGACTAATTTTCAAGGGCTCAATAATTCCCCAGTTTGGTCGCCCGACGGCAAGTCAATGGCGCTGGTTTTATCCAAGGACGGTAGCCCTGATATTTATTTGCTTGATCTTGAAACAAAGCAGTTTCAGCGTTTGACGCGACATTACGGCATTGACACCGAACCGACTTGGATGCCCGACGGAGAATCACTGCTGTTCACCTCAGATCGTGGAGGGCGACCTCAAATTTATCGTTATGAACTTGCGACTGGTAAAATTGAGCGGGTGACCTTTGAGGGGCGTTACAACGCGCGTGCGCGGGTTGCCGAGGACGGTCGCAACGTCGCGTTGGTTCACCAGCGCAAGGGACGGTTCCATATTGCTGTTTTTGATCTCGTAACCGAGCGACTGACTGTATTAACCGAGACGTCGCTAGATGAAAGTCCCAGCATCGCACCTAATGGGTCGTTGGTCATCTACGCGACCAAGCGCGGTGAGCGGAGTGTTTTGGGGGCTGTCGCCGTCGACGGCGGGGTTAAATTTAGCTTGCCCGCACGATCGGGCAGCGTTCAAGAGCCCGCTTGGTCGCCGATGTTGGTCGAACAGTGACAAAAAAACATTTCGAGGTTCAACAAACGGACATATATGCGATACATTATGTTTAGTATTCAAAACTCTGCGTAGGAAACACGTCATGACAACGAAAAATACTTTGGGAAAAGCCGCGGTTGTTGTTCTGCTGGCTACATTAGTGAGCGCCTGTTCCAGTAATGCGGCGAAAGAAGAGGCTGCGGCTCAGGCCGCGACCGAGCGTGCTGCCGCTGAGCAAGCCGCTGCAGCAGAGGCTGTTGCTGCAGAGCAGCGTGCGATCGAAAAAGAGAAAGCGATGGTCATGCAGGAGCAACGTGAGACGAAGCGTCGCTTGATGGATGCCGCGTCGTCGGCTGGCACGGTATTTCTTTTTGACTACGACAGTTCAACACTCAGCGATGACGCTCGTGCGGCGATTGACGCACACGTCGCGCTGTTGATGTCCGGGAGCGCCAACGCGCGTCTTGAGGGACACACCGACGAACGCGGTACTCGTGAATACAACCTCGCTCTGGGCGAGCGCCGAGCCAACGCGGTACGCGACTACATGGTGGCCAGTGGTGTCCCTGCCTATCGGTTAGAGACCATTAGTTACGGCGAAGAAAATCCAGTGGCTTACGGTTCAGGTGAGTCCAGTTGGAGTCAGAATCGTCGAGTGGAGATCAAGTAAGACGCCATGATCTTACAGCGATTTTTAGAGCCGGCGCTTGTCGCCGGCTTTTTTGTTCTATCGAGTGCCGCTTTTGCTCAAACTGAGGCGTTCCGACCTACAGCAGAACCCGCCGGGGTGCTCCCTTATCGGTCGGCAGACACTGCGGTCAACACCGCGACTGTTCGGCCGCTATCCGTTGCGCCGACTGATTCGCGCACAGTGGCGATTCGCGTACAGCAGCTTGAAGAAGAAATTCGGCGTCTGAATGGTCTGGTAGAGGAGCAGGCCAGTTTGCTTGCGCGTCTTCAAGATCAGACGCTCGAGCGCTACGTTGAGATGGATCGGCGATTGGCGGTACTGGGTGCTGCTGAGGATACTTTTGCGGCAGTCGCTGCAACTGACGGTGACGTTGTTGTTGACCCGCAAGATGTGAGCACCGGTACCGCAGAAGCTCTGGTTCCGGAGGCGCAGCCGGGTGAGCAAGAGGCCTATCAGTCTGCGTATGGTTTCGTCAGAGAGCGGCAATTTGACCAAGCCTTGATCGCGTTTAATGCGTTTTTAGCGGCCTATCCTTACGGTCGATACTCTCCAAACGCACACTACTGGTTGGGAGAGCTTTACCTGGTAGTGGAGCCTGTTGACCCCGAGTCGGCGCGACAGAATTTTCAACTTCTGCTTGATCAATACCCTGCTGACCGGAAGGTCCCAGACGCGCTTTATAAGTTGGGCCGTGTCCACGCACTCAAGGGAAACGAGGATCGTTCGCGCGAGTATCTAACGCGTGTAATCGACGAATATGGCGCTGATCAACATCCTGCGGCGCAGTTGGCGCAAGATTTTCTCGACAGTCAGCTGTAACTAACCTCCCCACTTTTTGTTGAGTCGTCATTTGTGTCTCAGTTACGCATCACTGAAATCTTCCACTCGCTCCAGGGTGAAGCCCGCTCGGTGGGCGTTCCCACGGTGTTCGTTCGCCTGACGGGGTGTCCCTTGCGCTGCCAGTACTGCGATACAGAATATGCCTTTTCGGGTGGCGAGCTACTGACACTGGAGAGTATCTTGGCGCAAATTCGCGCGTTTGGCTGCGAATACGTCTGTGTTACTGGCGGCGAGCCGCTTGCACAGTCTGGCTGTAACGCGCTGTTGCAGCATCTCTGTGATGACGGATTTCAGGTGTCGCTTGAGACCAGTGGCGCGATGTCGATAGAGCACACACCGACGGGCGTAAGCCGAGTTGTCGATATTAAGACACCAGATTCTGCGGAGTCGCATCGCAATCTATGGGGCAATCTTGAATTCCTAACGGCGCATGATCAGTTGAAATTCGTCATCTGCAGTCGTGACGACTACGAATGGGCGCGGTTTAAGCTCGACGAGTTTTCGCTCAAGAGCCGGGTCAGTGATGTGTTGTTTTCTCCCTCACACCATGACCTGAGCGCAATGGACTTGGCCGACTGGATTGTTGAAGACCGTTTGCCGGTGCGCTTTCAAATGCAACTGCATAAGTTGCTGTGGAACGATGAACCTGGACGTTAACGACGACTATGAAAACTAAAGCCGTAATACTCACCTCAGGGGGTTTGGACTCAGCAACACTGCTGGCCATGGCACACCGTAATGGTCGAGAGTGTTACAGCCTAAGCTTCGATTATGGTCAGCGGCATCGTGCGGAGCTTAATGCCGCACGAGGGCTTGCCGAGCGTTACGGCGACGTTATTCATCGTGTGGTGTCACTCGATTTATCGGCGATCGGTGGCTCGGCGCTCACCGACATGGATATCCCTGTTCCGACGACGCCTCAGGAGGGTATTCCCATTACCTACGTTCCTGCCAGAAACACGGTGTTTTTGTCGCTGGCACTGGGGTGGGCAGAGGTTTTAGGGGCGAGTGAGATCTACATTGGTGTCAACGCGGTGGACTACTCGGGCTATCCGGACTGTCGCCCAGAGTTCATTGCGGCCTATCAGCAGCTGATTGGCGTCGCGACTAAAGCGGGGGTTGAAGGTGCGTCGATCAGCTTAGAGACGCCACTGATCGATCTCAGTAAGGGGGCCATTATTGACGCGGGTCTTCGCCTTGGCGTCGACTACTCGTTGACGGTGTCCTGCTATCAAGC
>JAQXEB010000075.1 GCA_029251065.1 Luminiphilus sp. | reverse complement strand
TCATCGGGCAGCGGGATATCCCGCTGCTCGGCTGAGGATTTTACTTGCTTGACACGATCTCGTACCTCACTGGCCAGAATGATGTCCTCGTCCACGATCGCGACAATGGTATCCAGCGGTATCACTTGCGCGAACGCAATCGATGGGGCGGTAGCTGAGAGAGTTGCCAGCGTTGCGATGCTCGCAGTGACAACTGATTTAAACCTAACGTTTAGCATTAAATCCTCTGATCATATCTTGCATGAGGTTATCGACTCGGCCACCAAAGCCGCCCAAGCCTTTTAAAATGAATTGGAATTGGAACGCGCGGTCTCGCGTAAGTTCCGGTTCCGCTATAAACACATCTGCCTCTCGGAGTGCATCGAGATAGCTCATGTAAATGAGACGCACTCGCCAGCAGCAGCCATCGTACTCGACACCGATCATATCTTCTACGCTACTGCCAATCTCGAGCGAGTACCGTATTGCGCCGAACGCGCTCCAGTTCTCATTGAGTGGGATATAAGCGGAGGTATTGACCTGCTCAGTCACCGGGCGCGTGGCGAAGGAAGGTGGGGGCTCTCGGAGGGTATACCCCACATTGATCAAGGCATTGTCACGGGGTCGATAGCTGACGCGTACATTGGCGGCATCGAGTTTCTGATCATAACCATCAAACAGTAGGTTGCTGTGGAGTGCCCAGCGCTCGCTCGCTCGAAGATCAAGTGCAAATGCCAGTGCAGAACCCTTATCTGTGAGGGCGGCGTCGCTCTGTTTCAAGCGAACGCGCTGATCTCGAAAGTTAACCACTTGGCCAAAACTGGCGGTGACGTGTTCGATACCTGTTTTCGCATCCACAAGCCGCGAGGTGACGCCGAGTGAGAGCTGGTCGGCGTCTGCGAGCCGGTCAAACCCAGAGAATCGCGTTGTGCGAAAAAGTTGGCGGTAACTAAACGTAAGTTCGGCACTGTCGAAGTCGGGTATGCCCTCGTGATTGTCGTAGCTCGCGTAGAGATAACGGGCTCGAGGCTCAAGGGTTTGTATGAATGATCGTCCAAGCACCTCGGTACTGCGTTCGAATTCAAGTCCGCCATCAATGCTCAGTGCCGACGAGGCGACCGAGGCATTGACCGTCTGATCGCTTTCGGGGGACTTGAGGCGGTAGTTAATGCCGCGGTGGAGCAGAGTTGTGTTGAGGAAGCCGTAATCTCGAGTGATGGGAAGCCTGAGTCCCACTTCGTGGAAAAATCGCTGTCCATCGACCTCGTCAAGATCGGTATCAAAGTTCGCGGCCTGAAGTTTTAAGAGGGGTTCGAATTGTCCCAATTTACGATGACCTCGCCAGAGCGCGGTGATCTGGGGCAGGCGTTTGTAGTTATCGGTAATGTCCTCGGTGATATTCTGAAACTGCTGTGCCTCAATACCGAGCACCCAATTTTCGGCGAGCCAGTCAATACGCGCCCTTTGCAATAGGGCGGTTTGTCGTTGAGCGCTGAGCGTATTGTTTTCAAGGTCTCTCAAGTATTCGTTGTCACTGACCTTTGAGAAATCGATTGAGGTTCGTAATCGTGCAGTGGGATCGCTGGACTGGTTGATGTTCACCAGCCATCGATCCTGCTTCTCGCGGGTCGAGCTTAGGTCGTCCTCGTTTAAAAACCCCCCTGAGACATCCCAAAAACCGGTGGCATCTGAGAGCCCCCGAGCATTGATCTGATGAAGCAAACCGCGATCTTGGATCAGCCGCGGTGAGTAGGTCGCGTCGTAGTTTGGCGCCAGGTTTAGGTAAAGGGGTACGGTGACGTCGAGTCCGCCCCGGGTGTCACTGCTGACATCGGGAAACAGCAATCCGGTTTTTCGCTGGTCGCCGAGCGGGAACTGTATCCAAGGCAGGTAAGCGACCGGCACCCCTTTAATGTCGATGCGCGCGCCCCAGGCCTCGCCGGAGTTGTTGTCAGGATCAATACGTAAATTCTCTGCGGTCACCTGCCAGCTTGGGTCCGTCGGTGCGCAAAATGTAAACTCGCCGTCTTCGATATCAAGCGCCCCGTTGCGGTCCCTGACCACGCTCTCGGCAATGCCATAAAGCTGTTGTTCAAACATCACAAACTCTGCATTTTTAAGCGCGGCTTGTTCGCTGAGACTGTCGTAGCTGATGTCGTCGCCATACATGGCGATACCCGGTTCCCTGAGTTCTACTGGTCCTTTTGCGACTAATGTTTGCTCTACCCGGTCGATGTACACCTCTTGCGCCTTAACTGTTCGGTAACCTTGCGTTACCCTCACGTCACCTGAAAAAAGGAACGTACTGTCGGTGATGTCGCTGTCTCCGGCGCTGACCTCAAGGTCGAGTTCGTTGGGGGAAGCTGAACGATCCACCGCTGCGAGTGGATCTTGATATTGTCCCTTGCATTGCAGGCAGCGCGAATCACGGTCAGCGTCAGCGACACGCGACAGCGGAACCCAGTTGAAGCGTTTTTGTATGCGTTCTACTTTAAGTTCATGTTCGTCAGTCGGTGCTGAGAACACAGCAGCAGGACCGAGCACCCAAGTTACGACGAGGGTGGTCATCAAGACTGACAGTGGACGTTTTAAGAGTGTCTGCACAAACGGTTCGATGTGTGTTCGGGTTATTATCAGGGCCACAGTGTAACGCGGAGGAGTCTACGGTGTTTTCGAGTATTTGTGGCAATGCTGCGGATTTATACCGGCACAAAGGAGAAGACCTTGGTCTTTGGTGAGCTCGAGCAAGCGCGCTCGTGGGTGGCGCGGATCCTAAATTGCGGAGCCGACGCCGTTACGGCAGAGCTTATTGCAGGAGACGCAAGCCCCAGAAAGTTCTACCGCATCACCGCGTCACCGGCTCTTGATGCTCAAACCCGAATTCTCATGGTATCGCCAGCGACTGAGAACAACGAACGTTTCGTTTTGGTTCAAGACATTTTGGAGCGAGGCGGTGTGAGAGTTCCGAGACTGCTGCGCGCCGACCTTGGCTTGGGCTTTTTCCTCCTTGAAGACCTGGGTGATATCACGTTGTGGACTGCCTTGCAGCACCGTCATAGCGAGGCCTTATATCGGGGAGCGCTGGACACTTTGGCTACATTGCGAGGGCTCCCACTTGCCGGTGTGGAGCTCCCAATTTACGACGCGACTGAGCTTCAGCGAGAATTGGATATCTGCCCGGAGTGGTTTTTTTCAAAGGTTTTGGGGCTAACACTCGATGAGGCGGCGTTAAATACGTTTAGGGCCTTCAGCGAATGTTTGGTCGCCGCATCGGTCTCGCAGCCACAGGGTCTTGTGCATCGTGACTTTCACAGCCGAAATTTGATGGTGTTGGGCAGTAATGTCTCGCCGGCGGTCATCGACTTTCAGGACGCCATCATAGGGCCGCTCACCTACGATGCCGTGTCACTGTTAAAAGACGTCTACATTGTCTGGCCACGTGAGCGACAGCTGGAGTGGTTGGCCTTTTACTGGGAGGCCCTTGTCTCGTTGGACCATTTGTCGGCTGACAGCTGGGCTGAATTTGTCAGGTGCTACGACCTGATTGGACTTCAACGGCACACCAAAATACTGGGTGTTTTTTCGCGACTTTGGCTGAGGGATCACAAGCCAAGTTACATGGCCGATATTGCTGTGGTTGTGGGATACATCGAGGAGGCCTGTGACTTGTACGCTGAAGAATTTCCTGAGGTAGGGGAATTCTGGAAATGGTTTGAGGTCCACGCTCTGCCCCAAGCGACTCAGGCGGCCTGGTATAAAACGGGATGAAGCACGCCATTATTCTCGCCGCGGGCGAAGGCCGTCGAATGAGGCCGCTCACGGACACGCGGCCCAAGCCGCTCATTAAAGTCGGTGAAAAATCCTTGCTTGAGCGTCATATTGAAGGTCTGGCGGCGACTGGATTTACGGAGATCGTTGTCAACGCGTCGTATTTTGCATCGCAGATTGTCGATTTTTGTCACGATCGACAGTTCGGAGACGCGCGAGTCACTGTGGTTGTGGAGGAGACGCCGCTTGAGACAGCGGGTGGCATTGTCAATGCGCTTCCTTTGTTGGGTGAGTGTCCATTTGCGGTGGTCAACGGCGATGTTTATACCGAGTTCCCCTTTGCTCGACTGCAAGCGCTTGATTTACAGGATGACCTTGCTCACTTGGTGATGGTGCCAAATCCAGTCCAACATCCCACGGGTGATTTTGTCTTGGAACAGGGGCGCCTCTTGGCGCGTGGTGAGCCACGAGTGACCTATGCGGGGCTGTCGGTCATGAGCCCTGAATTATTCGAGGGTATTAAACCGGGTAAGGCGGCGCTGCGCCCCTTACTCGATACGGCCATCACTGAGGCCCGATTGTCCGGACAGCTTTGGAGTGGACGGTGGTCAGATGTGGGTACGCCCGCGCGACTCCGAGAGCTTGAGAATAAGCTCAATCAATAGAGGCGCTCGCTCAGATTGCTGGTGACTCGGGTCAACGCGCTTTACACTATGCGGCTTTAGCTTATTGGACGTTACGATGCGTGATTACTTGATTGCTCCTTCGATCCTTGCAGCAGACTTTGCGCGACTGGGCGAAGATGTCGGTGCTGTTTTGGACGCGGGTGCCGACATTGTTCACTTCGATGTTATGGATAATCACTATGTACCCAACTTGTCCGTGGGTCCCATGGTGTGTAGTGCGCTGAGAGACTATGGGATTTCTGCGCCGATCGATGTGCACCTGATGGTTCAGCCTGTCGATGCGCTTGTGGGCATGTTCGCCGATGCCGGTGCGTCCTATATTACCTTTCATCCTGAAGCCTCGACCCACGTGGATAGAACGCTTCAACTGATTCGCAACGCGGGCTGCAAAGCAGGCTTGGTTTTTAATCCTGCAACCCGTCTCGATGCGCTTAAATACGTGCTGGATAAGATTGATATGATTCTTCTCATGTCGGTGAATCCCGGTTTTGGCGGTCAGTCGTTTATACCGACGACGCTGGATAAGTTACGTGAGGCGCGTTCGCTGATTGATGAGTCCGGCTTGGATATTCGACTCGAGGTTGACGGTGGTGTGGGTCCTGCAAATATTCGGCAGGCTGCGGAGGCAGGCGCAGATACATTTGTCGCCGGCTCGGCTATTTTCAGCAAGCCCGACTATGCTCAAGTGATTAAAACCATGCGCGATGAGTTGGCTTTGGTGAAATGACCCAGTCGCTGAGTCAGGCTCAATTTGAAGCGCTCGCTCAGGAGGGGTATTCCCGTGTTCCCATAACGAGAACACTTTTAGCAGACACCGAAACGCCTCTTTCGACCTATGCAAAGCTTTGCGACAAGCCTTATTCATTTTTATTCGAATCGGTTGAGGGTGGCGAAAAGTGGAGCCGTTACTCCATTGTGGGATTACCTGCTCGGCATCGATTTACTGTTGAGGGCGCCACTATTTCTCGGTTTACTCATGATCAACTGACCCGCAGTTATGAGACCGCTGACCCTCTTCAGGATATTGAGGCGCTTCATCAGTCTGAAAACAGTGCGCCGCTTGAGTCCCTTCCGGTATTTCACGGGGGGTGGGTCGGTTATTTTGGCTATGACACGGTTCGTTATGTCGAGCCAAAGTTATCGGGTACCGCCAATAAAGACACCATGGGGACTCCGGATATCCTGCTGGTACTGGCTGAGGAGGTGGTGGTTTTTGACAACCTGCGCGGCACCCTTACGTTAATTGTGAATGCCGATACATCACAAGCCGACGCGTTTGAGCGTGCAACAGAGCGTCTGGCTGAACTCGAGCAACGACTGGCAGAGCCTATGCCGGCACTTTCTAATGTTGAGCTCGGCGCGATTGACACGACCGAGATTGAGTCACGGGTTGAATTTGAGACCCAACAATCGACCTTTGAGTCTTGGGTTGCCCGTATTAAGGACTACATCCTTGATGGAGACGTGATGCAAGTGGTGGTTTCACAGCGAATGACACTTCCGTTTACGTCTGATCCAATCAATCTTTACCGGGCGCTACGTCACCTCAATCCGTCACCTTATTTGTTCTATCTCGACCTTGATGAATTCCATATTGTAGGCAGCTCGCCTGAAATTCTGGTCCGGTCGGAGCGTGGACAGATTACTGTGCGGCCGATTGCGGGCACGATCCGCAGAGGGTCGGATGAGGAAGAAGACGCGATGCTAGCCGCGGCGCTGCTCAATGATGAGAAAGAGCGGGCCGAGCA
>JAQXEB010000074.1 GCA_029251065.1 Luminiphilus sp. | reverse complement strand
CATCAATTGAGCTAAAGGGTATACCGGGAAGATCACTGCTCCCGTAAATGACGTTGCGGTGGAGGTGTGTGCCAACATCGCCAGCGTCAGCCGACCACTCCCAACCGGGAAATGTGGTGAACACGCCGGGCTCGTAATGCTGCTCAGCCGCTGCAACAATCTCTTGCCATGCATTGCGGTTGATCGCGGCGTCGACGCCCTCCAGCGTCAGCTTAAAGCCATTGTCTCGAATTAAGCTCATGATTTCCCACCACGACTGAGTCACAGTCAGGCGATTTTCATCAGCCAAAAGGTCGCCAAGACGCTGCCGGGTGGTCGGCACATCGAGTCCTGACAGACGCGCCTGACCCAAATATTCCGCATGATCGGTCACCGCAGCAAAGTCGAGGGGTCGAGAAATCGTCACCGGATAGCCCGCGCCATGTTGTATCGTCAGACCCTTGGCGAAACGATAAACATCATCAGGAACGGCCCTCACGCCCATGGTAAAGGCATCACTGGACAGCGACGTATGAATGTGCAAATCCCCCCAATACACGCGATTACCCCCTGAAACCGGCATTGTTTTTGCCCGTGAGACGAGCACCGTCTCGGGACCTTGCAGTGACGGATCATCGATCGGCGCGAGCGTGCGGTACGCGGCGACTGAGGCAACCAGTGCAATCAGCACCAGCCCTTTCAAAACCACGCCACCATGCTCCGGTGCAAAGCGATTCATAGGGAGCCCACTGCAGTGGTCTTCAATAGATGACCGCCGGTGAGCGTTCCGGCGGCCCTCCCAACATTTCGCGATGTGACACGCGGTACTCGCCCGCGTCATCAATACCGAGCTCAAGACCGAGCTCTGCACCAATCAGCGTCTGACCCGCATATTTATCGATCACGTTGTCGAACGCCAGCGCGTGCAGTAAATGCCCGGTGTATTCAGGGTTCTCCGCGACCTTCATAATCTCCTCGTACTGCTCAGGATGAACTTCGGCGGCCATCAATGCGCGCTCAGTCCGTAACGGGCCCATCCAAATCGACACGGCATTAACCCCACTACCCGTGAAGTCGTGCTGCATGTCATGTGCGAATTTATCAATGCCGGCTTTTTGCGCCCCGTAGCCCGGCCCGTGCATGTAACAGTTCGCACCAAATGACGAACCAAAAGCGATCAACCCCGACCCTTGAGGCACCATGATGCGCGCCGCATGCCAGCTGGCGACATAGGCGGAGCGTAATCCCACCTCTAAAATACCCACCGCGTCGAGCGGCTTCTCCCAGAAAGGTCTTGGGGTTATCAGTTCTGGATGGATCATGGTGGCGTTGTTTACCAGCAGATCGAGACGGCCTGATTCGGCCTCGATTTGGTCGAAGACCTCTTGCACACGCTCGTCATCGGCATGATCACAGCGAAGAGAAATCCCCTCCCCCCCCGCAGCGGTCACCTCGGTGGCTGTGCTGTGAATCGTCCCCGGCAATGCAGCTCCATCCCAACCTCGCGCTTCACCCACCCTTTCAGCGCGCCCTGTCACATAGACACGCATGCCGTAGCTGCCCAGTGCCCGCGCAATACCCGCACCTGCACCTCGGCTTGCCCCAGTGACGAGTGCCACTGGCCGGTCAGATTTCGCCATACTTTGCTCCCCGCTTTAATCGGCCCTGCGACGTGAGACTCGCTGCTCCGCTCGACTGACCAGACTGTCCGTCATTCCTTTGAAGCCATCGTGCAAGGGTCCACTCAACATCACGCCGACCAGCGGTGATAACCAGCCATTGAGCTCAAACGTTGACCGGTAAAGAGTCCGACTATCACCCAGTGATGCAACCTCGTGCTGCCGATAGCTGTGCAGGAGCGAACCCACCGGTTTCATTCGATATTCAAAGAGCTCACCTGGCACGACTTTAGAAACAAACTCCACCTGTTCGCGCTGGCGGTTACCCAATTGAACGGTCATCTCGATCGGTGCGCCCACGCTCAGCTCGCTTCTGCAGTCGACCACAAAGGGGTTCCACTCAGCATACGCCGCGAAGTCGGTAATGACGGACCAGACAAGCTCTTTCGGCGCTTCAACCTCGCGCATGAATTCAATCTTCATAACCGCCTGACCCTCTCTCCTAGACCTTTTCGTGGCCTTCTAACCTGAATTCTTTTTGTTAGTGCCATCTCGTTATTGTTATCTCAAGTCGCGGCACATCTCGGCTAACCGGGTGTTGTTAGCTCACCGAGGCGAGCACTTGGTTATCCTCAAGCTTATTGGCAGGTCGGTGAATGCACCAGGTTCCCGCTGGGTGGTAAATGTACGCCACACAGCTGTTGCAGTTGTCGCAGAGAGAGTCGCCGCCCTCATCCCGCCATCGATTAATCAAATCCGGCTCGCGTAATAAGGCCCTCGCCAACTGCACAGCCTCAAAACCCGCGTCCATACACTGAGCAACGTTGTCTGCCGACTTGACCCCCCCAAGGTAGGCTAGAGGCAGTTTCACCGCTTCTCTGATCTTGGTGGAGTACTCCCAAAAATACAGTTCTTTGAACTCAATTTTCGGCACGGCTGCTTGCGTGGAAGCAATCGCCATTCCGCTCAGTGACCACTTGCCCAGCACACGAAGCATCGCCTCCAAGTTCATATTGCTACCGAAGGTAAACCAGCCTGATTCAACGTTACGACCGCCCGAGAGCACCAACATGTCGGCCCCGGCTGCCTCAAGGACCTTGGCGGTCACGATGCCATCTTCGAGTTGCGCACCTCTGCTTCGGCCATCCGCAACATTGATCTTGGCGATGACCGCCATACGGTCCCCTACCGCGGCTTTGACCGCCTTCAATAGCCACGCCGGGAATCGTGCTCGGTTCTCTGCGCTGCCACCGTACTGATCGGTTCGGTTGTTATCAAGAGGTGACAGAAACTGGTTCAGTAAATAGCCATGACCCATGTGGATTTCAACCGCATCGAATCCTGCTTCGAAGCAGCGCTCGGCAGCGTTCACAAACAAATCGACCATGCGCGCCATGTCTTTTTCGTTCATCGCGCGGCGGAACATATTTCCCCGCAGCAACCCGGCAGGATTGAAGCCTGATACTGAGCTCTGCAAGCGTCTGGGAATAAAAACCCCCGTCACAAAACTACCGCCATGCGTGATTTGCGCGGCAATTTTCCCGCCCGCGGCATGGACGGCATCCGTAACGGCACGCAGGTCGGACATCGCCTCATCGTGAATCCAAACCTGGTCAGGCAACGTCCGTCCGTCTTTCTCAACCGCCACGTAGGCCATGGTTGTCATGCCAACGCCGCCTTTAACGAGCTCCTCATGATGCATGCGCATCGCGCGCGTCGGACGTCCTTTCTTCGACATATTTTCGTTTGCGCCCGCCTTGATGAAGCGATTAGGTAAGGTGATGGGGCCGAGCTTCAAGGGCTCGTAAGCGGCAGTCAGCATGTCTTCGTCCAATGACCAACAATACGACCAATGAGTATACCCACCGTGCAAGACAAGCCATCGTCCCTTTGGACAGTGTTCAAGCGCGGCCAATCAACACCGCTAATCATCGCCAAAACCATGGGCCATTCTGGCGCCAGTCTCAAAAGCACCGGGACTTACCGCCGAAGAAAGCGAGTATTCAAAAATAACTGCAATACGATGAAAAAGCTTGAGGACAATGAGTCTAATCGACAAAACTGCATTGACCGTGTTTAGCGGCATCGGCTCCATCGGCTCGTTATGCGACAATGTCCACAGAGTGTTGAGTTTCGCTAAATAGTCGCCGGACCAACAGTGGCAGATGAACTAAGACTTCAACACCCCCGAGTAAGCCTAAATAGGACACAAAGATGATCGAATCGTTATTTTCCATGCACGATAAAATATGCGTTGTCACCGGCGGAAGCCGCGGACTCGGTGCCTTCATGGCACAGGGTTTTCTGGAAGCCGGTGCCAAGCGAGTGTATATCACAGCGCGCAAACACGACGCCTGTGTAAGTGCCGCCGAAGAACTCAGTCAGTACGGAGAGTGCATTGCAATTCCGGGCGATGTTGCGACGTCCGACGGGCTGCAAAACCTTGTCTCCGAGTTAGTGTCGCGCGAGGACCACATTGACGTTTTAGTCAACAACGCAGGCGCGGGCTGGGGTGCCCCATTTGGCCAGTTCCCGGAGCACGGTTGGGACAAGACGATGACAGTGAATACCAAGAGCCCATTCTTTCTAACTCAGGCTCTAGCCCCGCTGTTAAAAGCAAACGCCCGCGCTGACAACACGGCCAGCATCATTAATATTGGCTCTATCGCTGGCATGGTTGGTCATGCGGTTGATAACTTCAGTTACGCAATCTCAAAAGCCGGCATCCATCAACTCACGCGCATACTATCAGCGGAACTCGCCAAGGATCACATTCGTGTCAATGCGATTGCGCCAGGCCGCTTCTATTCTAAGATGACTGAATTTCTGAGCACCGATCAAGCAGCCTTTGACGAGGAATTACAAACAATTCCAATGCGTCGCTGGGGAGAAGCCTCTGACATTGCGGGCGTCGCGATTATGCTGGCATCCCCTGCGGGTGCGTTTATTACCGGTCAGATTATTCCAGTCGATGGCGGCACCTCGGTGGTCAATTAATCGTCGAACTCTCGTTTTTTTTGGAGGCGCAAAGGACCACCGCTATGCCGGCACAATGGTCGCCGCAGTTCGTGCTTTAGTCACTTAAGCGACCATGCAATAGCGGGCGGTATCGCAGGGTCCAACCCCCGACACTGCACCAAAAAGGGTTTTGATAGCGGTGGTAATGTCAAGATCGAAAGTGTAGTGGTCGACGAACAGCTCACCCTTCCTCGGCGCAGGTCCTTCCCTCTAAAACCCTTCCGCCTCATGGGACGCTTTCCAAACGAGTCCAGGAAATAAACGCCGCATCCAAACACCAAATTTCGTTTGCTTTCCTGGGTAGGCAAACGGTGTGTCGGTCTCAAGACAACGCTCCACTTCGGCAATGACCTGATCAGGGGTCAATGTCTCGCCCCTCGCTGGGAGCTTTGGAACCACGGTCGCCTC
>JAQXEB010000073.1 GCA_029251065.1 Luminiphilus sp. | reverse complement strand
GCGGCCATTACCCCGTCAATACTCGCGATTCCGTTGTCGACGGTGACTAACACGTCGGGCTGATACTGTGCCGCAATGCCAACGATTTCAGGCGTCAGCCCGTAGCCAAACTCAAATCGATTAGGCACCAAATAGGTCACCTCCTCCAAACCCATTTGCTTGAGCAAAGACACGGCGAGCGCGCAGCTGGTCGCCCCGTCGGCATCAAAGTCTCCAACGATGACGACACTTGCCTGAAACTCGATCGCGTCGGCGAGCATTTCAGCGGCTGCCTGAGCGCCTTTGAGTGCCGAGGGTGGCGCAAGCTGACTCAGCGGGAGGGTAATGTCATCCAGCCGATCAACTCCGCGATTGGCGTAAATTTGCTTGAGTGCAGGCGGTAATGGCGCCTCGCTTAACTCCGACGAAATCACCCCCGATCTGTGGGTTACAGCGTGAGACATCAGACGCGACAATTCTCGGCCATGAATCGCTGAACGTCAGCCAGGTCATTGGGTAAAACATCGTAGGTCTCCACCCGCTCGAAAAGATCGGCTAAGTGGGCCGGAAGGTCGGCTGTGACACCAATACCAGAGGCCTCTATCGAGGCTGGAAATTTTGCTGGGTGCGCCGTCGCGAGCGTCACCATAATCGCTGAGCTATCTCCGTGACAGGCGCGTGCAGCCTTGGTACCAATCGCGGTGTGAGGATCCACCAGATAGCCGTTATTTTCCCAAACGTTCGCAATTTCTTCACAGGTCTCTTCATCAGAGCATCGGTGGCTATCGAACAGACTCTTTGCTTGGGCCAGGGCCGACTCAGAGAGTGTCAAATCACCCCCCGCGAATTCATCCATCCATCGACTTAAAACAGCCCCATCGCGACCGGCCAGATCAAAGAGCAACCGCTCAAAGTTGGAAGAGACGGTTATGTCCATACTCGGCGACAATGAAGGCTCGAGCGACAACTTCGCATAAGTTCCATGGGTCAGGACTCGATGCAACACGTCGTTGCGATTGGTTGCAATCACCAACTTCTCAACAGGCAACCCCATTTGTTTCGCCAGATAACCTGCGAAAATATCACCGAAGTTTCCAGTAGGTACCGAAAAGCTGATCGGTGCCTCAATACGCCCAAGCGCGAGCGCTGAGTAAAAGTAATAGACAATCTGGGCCATGATTCGAGCCCAGTTAATGGAGTTCACAGCGACCAACCGACGTCCGTTGGGCAAAAAGGGCTCGGCAACAAAACTCGCTTTGACCATGGCTTGGCAGTCGTCGAAATTACCCTGAACGGCGATATTATGAATATTGGGTGCAATGACAGTCGTCATCTGACGACGCTGGACGTCTGAAACACGCTCGTGTGGATGCAAAATAAACATGTCAATGTTGTCGCACCGCTTGCATCCCTCAATCGCAGCGCTGCCCGTGTCACCGGATGTCGCCCCCATAATGACAACTTTTTCGCCTCGCCTACCCAACACATGGTCGAGCAACCGCCCCAACAGTTGCAGTGCAAAATCCTTAAACGCAAGCGTTGGTCCTTGAAATAGCTCCAAAACCCACTGATCATCCTCAAGTTGCACTAGGGGTGCCACCGCTGGGTGACGAAACTCCGCATAGGTGTCATTGAGAATTGCCCGTAAATCGGACTCGGCAATACATGGACCCACGAACGGTGCGACGATCTCATACGCGAGTTCCGCGTAGGACATCTTGCGCATAGCAAGCAAATCTTCTTTGCTAAAGTGAGGCAGCGACGTCGGCACGTAAAGGCCACCATCGGGGGCCAGTCCCGCCAACAGTACGTCTTCAAAGTTGAGTTCGGGCCCGTTGCCGCGAGTGCTCACATAGCGAATCGACATAGTTTGATCAGCCCTTTGGAATCAAAAGTTTTCGACACGGAGGCTTGTCACAGGCCCCTCAACCGTCGCTAGCGCTTCTATTGCAGCAACCGCCTCAACCACGCTCTGAGTCGATGCCTCGTCAGTAAGAATAATCACCGGCACCCTCGAGAGTTTCGCTGATTCTGGCTTTTGTATCAGTGACTCGATACCAATACCGTGCTCACTCAAACGTTGCGTAATAGACGCCATAACGCCCGGTTTATCGTCGGCTTCAAGCCGCAGATACCATGCTGATGAGACGTCGGCGATATTGGAAATCGTAATATCTGCGAGGTTTTCGACCGGAACGCCCAACGCGTTGATCTGTGGTTGTCCATTTGACGCCATCGCCCGCGCAATGGCTACTATGTCAGCAGACACAGCGCTCGCAGTGGGTCTAGAGCCTGCACCCGGGCCCACCAGTAATAGCTCGCCGACACCCGATGCGTTAATCATTACGGCGTTTAAAACACCGTCAACCTGCGCAAGCGGTTTTGTCGTCGGAATCAGTGTCGGATGTACGCGAAGTTGTAGCGAGTCACCCTCGCGTTTAGCAATGCCCAGATGCTTAATTCGGTACCCCAGCTCCAAGGCGTATTCAAGATCGAGGGGCGCAACACTATCGACGCCCTGTTTGAAGGGTGCTTGCGCATTGACCTTCGCGCCAAAAGCCAGTGCGGCCAAGAGTACGAGTTTTTGTGCCGCGTCTGTGCCGTCGACATCGAACGAAGGATCAGCCTCTGCGTAACCCAGTCGCTGAGCCTCTTCGAGCACATCGGCAAACTCCCGCCCCTTCGCCGCCATTTCAGTGAGGATAAAATTACCGGTGCCATTAATAATCCCCGCCAGCGCTGTTATGTGGTTCGCTGCCAGACTTGCTCGCACGGCCTCAATAATCGGAATACCGCCAGCGACTGCGGCCTCAAAATAAAGGGCCTTTCCCTGGGCTTGCGCCAGCTCAAATAACTCATCACCGTAATCAGCGAGTAACGCCTTATTGGCCGTGACCACGTGTTTACCCTGATTAAGCGCTTCACGCACCAAGTCGCACGCCACAGTGGTCCCACCGATGAGCTCGACTAAAATATCCACGTCTGGATTACGAGCCACATCGAACACGTCGCGCGACTCCTTAGCACCCAACAAGTCGACGTTGGGTTTCGCTGTACGAGTGGCAACGTGCACGACCTTTATCGCACCACCTACTCGCGCCTCGAGGACTTCATCGGCCTCCGCTAACAGCGTAAGAAGTCCCTGAGCGACAGTTCCTAGGCCACAGATTCCTATGTTTATCGTTTTTTGTGTCATTGCGCATTCCAGTCACTGGGCAGTCCAGCTCTTAATACTTTTTTGATACCGCGCAGGGCCTGACGGGTTCGGTGCTCGTTTTCAATGAGCCCAAAACGAACATACCCCTCTCCGTATTCGCCAAAACCAATCCCCGGTGATACCGCAACTCCGGCGTCTTTAAGCAACAGCTTACTGAACTCAAGCGATCCCATTTGATCAAAGGGTGCGGGGATTTTAGCCCAGACGAACATGGTCGCCTTCGGAGGCGTTACCGCCCAGCCCGCCTTGTTCAGTCCGCCACAGAGTACGTCGCGACGTTCCTTGTACATTTGTCGGATCTCTTCAACACAGGTTTGATCAGACTCGAGTGCCGTAATAGCGGCGACTTGCACAGGCGTGAATATCCCGTAATCCAGATAAGATTTAATCCGCGTTAACGCCGCAATAAGCTCTTTGTTACCGCAGCAAAATCCAACCCGCCAGCCAGGCATGTTGTAGCTTTTTGATAGTGTGAAAAACTCCACCGCCACATCGCGCGCACCCGGTACTTGAAGAATACTCGGCGCTTTGTACCCATCGAAAACCAAATCGGCATAGGCAAGGTCATGTACCACCCAAATATTGTGCTCACGGGCGATCGCAACGACCTTTTCAAAGAACGCCAAATCAACACAATCGCCCGTCGGATTGGAAGGGAAATTAAGCACCAACATTTTTGGCTTTGGATAACTCGTGCGAATGGCTTTGTCCAATTCAGCGAAGAAGTCTCCGTCTTCAGTCATCGGCACATGACGAAGATCAGCGCCTGAGATGACAAAGCCATAGGGGTGAATCGGATACGACGGATTAGGTACTAAAATCGCATCACCCACGCCCGTGGTCGCCAGTGCAAGGTGCGCGAGCCCCTCCTTAGAACCCAGCGTCACGATCGCTTCGCTCGCAGGATCCAGTTCGACGTCATAGCGTGAGGCGTACCAGTTACAGATCGCCTGTCTCAACCGAGGTATTCCCTTTGACTGGGAATAACGGTGTGTGTCACCGCGATCGATGGTCTCTTTGAGTTTATCAACAATATGCTCAGGCGTTGGCTGGTCTGGATTACCCATGCCAAAATCGATGATGTCCTCGCCTCGGGCACGCGCCGCCTGCTTCAGTTCACCAATGATGTTAAAAACGTAAGGTGGAAGACGCTCAATACGTTGAAACTGCTGATTCATTTAAATCCCTTGAAAATCATCGCCCTAATTGCGACTACTCGATACCTAAGAGACTCGCAATATCTGCCGCCGATTGGTATCCCGGTATCATCTGCCCATTGCTGGTCACAATGGCAGGCGTGCCCCGCACGCCCAAACGATTACCCAACGCATAGTGCTCCGCGATGGGGTTACCCTCGCACTCGTTAAGCGGCATTTCCACCCCAGACTTAAGCGAGGTAAGTGTTGCCTCACGATTGCGTGAGCACCACGCAGTGGCTAGCTGTTTCGCGCCCTGTGACGCCATGCCGCCGCGGGGGTAGGCCAAGTACCTCACCTCTATGCCTCGACGGTTTAAGTCGTCCATCTCCAGGTGTAACTTACGGCAATAACCGCAGGTAATATCGGTAAAGACCGTAATAAAGTCCTTGGCCGGCTCGGCTGGCGAAAAGACGATCATCTCATCAAGATCCAGCGCGCCAATCATCGACAAACGGTCAGCGACACGACGGCTTTCAGTCAGGTTGGCCACCGCGGTATTCGTGACACGCAATAAGTCACCATTGAGCAACAGAAACTCCCCACTGCGCGTTGCGTAGAGAACGGGTCCGTCCTTAATGGACACTTCGATGAGTTGATCCGACTCCGTCGCGACAATGCGATCAATCGTGATCGAGCTGCCGACCATGATCGATAGGCCAGATTCCAGAAGGGCCCTCGCGTCTGCAAAGTTCTGTTGCTCTGATGCCTGCGCTAGAGAGGCAACACAACACGTCGCGATCGCTGCGACGTGACGTAACCAACGGTAGATCGACTGTTTTTTCATTCTAACCTCTAGGGTGATGCTTTTCATGAAGCGCCTGCATTCTGCTTCGCGCGACATGGGTGTATATCTGTGTCGTCGTAAGGTCACTATGCCCCAGCAACATCTGCACGACACGCAAGTCTGCTCCATGATTAATCAAATGCGTTGCAAATGCATGACGCAGTGTGTGTGGTGACAGATTTGGGTCGATACCCGCGCGTTTAGCGTAGATTTTAATACGATACCAAAAGGTCTGGCGAGTCATGACTTTTCCTCGGTTAGAAGGAAAAAGCACATCACTTTGACGGTCCCGCAATAACGCCTGGCGAGTCGACCCTAAATAGTCGGTCACAGTCTCGATAGCCGCCTCTCCCAAAGGCACCAAACGTTCCTTACCGCCCTTACCAAAAACGCGGACCACCCCTTGATTCAAGCTTAGCTGAGGCAATGTCAGACCCACCAGCTCAGACACTCTTAACCCACTGGCATACAGTACTTCAAGCATCGCCAAATCACGATGCTCGACCACCACCGAGCTGTCAGGCGCATTAAGCAGCTGATCTACTTCAGATTCAGAAAGGGACTTAGGCAGGGGCCTCGACGGTTTTGGGCGATCAAGATGCTGGGTTGGATCCGAACTGAGATCGCCTTCTCGCACCAAATATTGGTAAAAGCTTCGAAGACTGGAAAGCAAGCGCGAGATAGAGCGATGTGAACTCCCTTGAGACAGACGCGCACCCAGGTAGGCTTGAACGTCGGACTCAGAGGCGGTCAGTGCATCCCCTCTATTCTGGTCGAGCAACCAGGTATTTAAACCTTGAACATCACGACTGTAGGCTTCGCGTGTATTGTCGCTTAGACCGCGCTCAAGCCAAAGCGCTGTGGTGAAGCGCTCTAGTTCGAAGGAGATGAGGCGACCCACTTGATGACCCCGCCCTCAATGCACTGCTTACGACAGCTTTTCCTTAATACGAGCCGCCTTACCAGAAAGCTCGCGGAGGTAATAAAGCTTCGCCTGACGAACGTCACCACGTCGCTTGACTGATATTGAGTCAAGTAAGGGACTATAAGTCTGGAAAGTCCGCTCAACACCCACACCGTGAGAGATCTTACGAACGGTGAACGCTGAGTTAACACCGCGGTTGCGCTTGCCAATGCAGACGCCTTCGAACGCCTGTAAGCGCTCTCGAGTACCCTCTTTTACCTTCACCTGAACAACAACAGTGTCGCCTGGGGCAAACGCAGGGACTTCCTTAGACATCTGCTCGGCATCGAGCTCTGCAATAATTTTGTTGGCACTCATGGCTATCTCCTCGGCTTTCTGCTCAGTTCATCTGAACAGTGGCACTCTTTAATCACTCGTCGCAAGCCTATCAGCGCTCGTTTTAAGCGCCTTCATCGCTGGGGAACAAGTCCCAACGACGAAGCAATGCTTGCTGCTCTACTGTAAGCGCAGATCGGCTTATCAAATCCGGTCTGCGATCGAGGGTGCGTCTCAATGACTGCGCAGAGCGCCAATCGGCGATGCGCGCATGGTCCCCGCTCATTAACACTGGCGGAACAGCCATGCCCTCGTAATTCTCAGGGCGCGTATAGTGCGGACAGTCGAGCAATCCGTCAACAAAAGAGTCCTGTTCTGCGGACAATTCATCACCTAAAACACCCGGAATGCGACGAATTAACGAATCCATCACTAACATCGCAGGAATTTCGCCACCGCTCACGACAATGTCACCGATCGACAGCTCTAAATCCACCTCTTTTGAGATAAACCGCTCGTCAAAACCTTCGTAGCGACCCGCGACAAAAATTAATGCTTCGTGTTGCAGCAAGGACTCGAGCATTTTTTCGTTCACCCGTTGTCCCTGCGGACTCATCGCAATCACGAGAGCCTTCGAACCCAATCGAGCACGGGCTTCCTCTACTGCGGCAGTCATGGTCGGCGCTTTCATGACCATACCCGGCCCCCCCCCGTAAGGGCGGTCGTCTACGGTCCCGTGTTTATCCGATGCAAAATCTCGGGGGTCTACTGTTTCAAAGCGAAATCGGCCGTCACGAGCCGCGCGCCCGGTAACGCCCCATTGCGTGATTGTCGAGGCCATCTCAGGGAAAATACTCACGAGGGCAAAGGCGTTTAACGCCACGTGATCAATCATCAGGATGCCAACGCACAGTGATAGTCTGATTGTCTAGATCAACTCGGTCGATAACATCGGGTTCCAGCCAAGGAATCAACCGTTCACGATCATCCACACTCTCCGCAGTGGCTCGAACGACCAAGACATCGTTGGCGCCCGTGTCTAATAAGTAATCAACAACACCCAAGTACACCGTCTCTTGCGCGTGAATACTCTCGACGCGGCAACCTTCAAGATCGCGCCAGTACAGATCGCCCGACGCAGGTGACGGAAGTGAGGACTCCGGTATCGTTATGATGTAACCACGAAGGCCCTCAGCTTGGTTGCGGTCGGCAACGCCAGCCAACTGGGCAATGTAGCCCTTGCCTTGAGCACGCACGCTGAGGACGCGCACGGGTCTCTTCGTCTTACCCGACGGATCGTCTAACTGTGGCGATAAAAGTGAGGGGAGGAGGCCCGGGTCGCTGAGATTGACTCTAAGCTTCACCCAGCCCTTGATTCCGTAAACACCAACAATAGTGGCGACTGCCAGTCGGTGTTGCGTGGCGTCTAAAGGCGCCACGTCTGACTTACGCTGCCGCGGCTGCTTCGGTTGCCGCTTCTTTCATCAATCGAGCAACGCGCGGTGATACTTGAGCACCCTTTGCGACCCAAGCTTCAATACGACTCGCATCAATGCGCAGACGCTCTTCCTGCCCCCGAGCAATCGGATTAAAAAAGCCAACGCGCTCGATGAAGCGTCCGTCACGCGAGTTGCGGCTGTCCGTAACAGTCACGTGGTAGAAGGGGCGCTTCTTTGCACCACCTCGTGAGAGACGAATTGTTACCATGACTAAGTCCTAAAGTGTTTGCGCCGCAGGGTTTTCCCACAGCAAAATTTAAGGTGCCGAAGCGTACATTAACTCTGCTCAGGTTTAAAGGCCTGTGAAGAGGAATATTAACGCCTTGGAAACCCTGGAGGCATTCCACCACCACCCATCATACCGCCCATTCCACGCATCATGCGTTGCATTCCGCCGCCCTTCATCTTCTTCATCATTTTTTGCATCTGCTTGTGCTGCTTTAGAAGACGATTCAAGTCTGGCACCGCCGTTCCCGACCCTGCGGTAATTCGTCGCTTCCGCGAGGGGTTAATTAAATCAGGGTTTTTCCGCTCTTTAATCGTCATCGAGTTGATGATGGCCTCCATGCGATCAAACTGTTTCGTGTCTAATTGCGATTGTGCCGCCTGCGCCATGCCACCCATACCGGGCATCTTGTCGAGCATCGCGCCAATACCCCCCATGTTTTTCATTTGTTGCAGTTGATCTCGGAAGTCTTCGAGATCGAAGCGCCCACCTTTTTCAACTTTCTTCGCGAGACGCTGCGCCTTTTTTTGGTCTACGTTTCTTTCGGCTTCTTCTATCAGCGATAGAATGTCACCCATTCCCAATATACGTGACGCTAAGCGGTCGGGGTAAAACGGCTCCAGTGCGTCAGTCTTCTCTCCAACGCCCATGAATTTAATGGGCTTACCCGTTACGGATCTGACCGACAGCGCAGCACCACCGCGCGTGTCCGCATCCACTTTAGTAAGAATGACTCCCGTCAGTTCCAGTGCGCGGTCAAATGCACTCGCGGTATTGACCGCGTCTTGACCTGTCATCGCGTCGATAACAAACAGGGTTTCAACGGGATTGATGGCGCGATGCAACGCGCTGATCTCATCCATCATCTTGCTGTCGATCGCTAATCGACCCGCCGTGTCCACAAGCAACACATCGCTGAACGCTGTCTTCGCATTCTTAAGGGCCCGATTAACAATCTCGACGGGCTGCTCATCGGTCGATGACGGCTCAAATCTCGCGCCCACCTCCTCGGCCAGGGTTTCCAGCTGCTTGATGGCTGCAGGTCGATAGACGTCGGCACTGACCACCGTGACCTTTTTCTTTTCGCGCTCCATGAGATAGCGGGCCAGCTTGGCAACAGACGTTGTTTTACCCGCCCCTTGTAGTCCGGCCACCATAACCACAGCGGGCGGTTGCGCAGCAAGATTTAGCTTCTCGTTTGCTTCGCCCATGACACTCTGCAGCTCTGACTGGACGATCTTCAGAAAGACCTGGCCCGGCGTCAGACTTGAGGTAACCTCAGTACCTACGGCTCTTTCTTTCACTCTGTCGGTAAAATCTTTCACCACAGAAAGTGCCACGTCGGCTTCTAAAAGCGCCATTCGGACGTCTCGAAGCGTCTCTCGAATATTGTCTTCGGTGAGTCGGGACTTTCCCGCCATGGCCTTCAGACTGGCCGATAGACGTTCACTTAAGCTTTCAAACATGTGACTTCCTATTTCGAATAACCGTGCCGCAAGCGCTGGAAGCGCGTATTATACGCCGAACAGAGAGAAAAAATTAGGGGAGTCGGCGGTAGCGATGCCTGACAGCGAAATCAGTCAACTACTTGCATTGACAGCGACGGGCGCTGCCGCGCTCTACTTGTACACGGCCGCTCTTCAGCTGTTGCGTCTCGAAAAACGTGAAGACACGCTCCCCAAGGCCGTTCTGATTCCAGGACTATTGGCCCTCGTGCTACACGGATTGGTGATCTATACGGGGACAACCTCAGTGAGCGCCAGCTTTGGGTTTTACAAGGTGGCCTCCATTACCTTTTGGCTCATGGGCGTATTAAGCGTTGCGATTGTTATCGCAAGACCAATGCAAACACTATTGATTGCCATTTTCCCATTAGCGGCGATCTCGCTTTTGGTGGCAACGCTCACACCAGAGACCGCGCGTCCCATGACTGAGACACCGCGTGGACTCTTGCTGCATATCTCTACATCAATCATTGCCTATGCCCTGTTCGGTCTCGGCATGCTTCAGGGACTGCTGGTGTTGCAGCAAAGTCGATTGTTGCGCCAACACAAAACAAGGGGGCTGATACGTCGCCTACCCCCCCTCGATGCTACCGAGCAACTAATGTTCGAACTCATACTCAGTGGCACCGTCATTCTTAGCATATCCATTATCGCTGGCATCTACTATGTACAAGATTTGTTTGCTCAACACTTGATTCACAAAACGGTACTAACTGTCATTGCTTGGATCGTCTACGCCATTCTCACTGTTGGGCACATACGCCATGGCTGGCGAGTCAACACGGCGGTGATGCTCTGCGGCAGTGGCTTTGCGTTACTCACGGTTGGTTTCTACGGTTCAAAGCTCGTTCTTGAACTCGTATTAAGCTAATTTCAAATCAGGGTTGCGGCAAACGTGTTTTTTCTCAACAATCACCTTAAATACTGACGTGCTTACTTAACGCTTGAACGACGCCCCGCTGGGACTCCTTTTTGCCATTTTGGCAGGCCTAATACTCCTCTCCGGATTTTTCTCGAGTTCTGAGACCGGAATGATGGCACTCAATCGATACCGCCTTAAGCACCTGCAGCAGCAAGGGCACAAGGGTGCGCTGCGAGCGGGTAAATTGCTTGCAAGACCCGACCGTCTCATTGGGCTCATCTTAATCGGTAACAACCTGGTCAATATTTTAGGGTCGGCCATTGCAACCGTGGTTGCTATTCGACTCTATGGAGACGCGGGAATCGCGATTGCTACAATTCTTTTGACCATCGTCATTCTGATTTTTGCCGAGATCACGCCTAAGACCATTGCGGCTCTGCACCCTGAAAAGGTTGCGTTTCCTGCAAGCTGGGTGCTCCTCCCGCTGATGCGCGTGACCATGCCGTTGGTTTGGGCCATCAATGCAATCACAAACGGACTTCTATCATTGTTTGGCTTCAACGCCAGATCATCCAACGAAGATGCCCTGTCTCAGGAAGAGTTACGTACGATTGTAAGTGAGTCGAGCGGGCTGATTCCGCGGCGCCACCGAAACATGCTGGTGAACATTCTTGATCTCGAGCAGGTCACCGTTAACGACATTATGGTGCCGCGCAATGAGATTTACGGTATTGATTTAGAAGACGACGACGCGACGATCCTTGCGCAGTTGACACGCAGTACGCATACACTGGTTCCTGTTTTTACCGGTGACATCAATAAAATCGAGGGTATTTTGCACCTTCGCAACATCGGTAAATGCCTCACCCAAGGCGACCTCAACCGTCCCGCTTTACTCAACGAATTACAGGCGCCCTATTTCACACCTGAAAACACCGCACTGCACATTCAGCTCCGTCACTTCCAGCAGCGCAAATTGCGACTTGGAATGATTGTTGATGAATACGGCGATATTCTTGGCCTGGTCGCGCTCGAAGACATTCTTGAAGAGATCGTCGGCAACTTTACGTCCAACTTGGTCGAAGATCAGGAGGAGATTGCCACGAACGCGGACGGTGGTGCGTCGTGCACGGGCAGCATTCCCATTCGCGACATTAATCGTCAATTTGGTTGGACGTTACCCACGGATGGCCCGAAGACGATCAGCGGTCTAGCGCTTGAAGTACTTGAGGCGTTCCCCATGGGGCCAGCCTCTGTGCGCATTGACAATTATCAGCTAGACGTCGAGTCGATCGACGGCAATACCATCACTCAAGTGAGAGTGACACCGCTCTCATTAACCACATCCATTGAGCCTAGCGACACCTAGGCCACTAGTGCCACAGAGAGCCGCTTTCGGATCGGCGCTGTGCCGTCACTTTTAGAATTTCGCGTTTACGCTCGTCATCGGCAGTAAACCAGTCAACAATTTCGTTCCCTGATCGAAAGCAGCCTTCACAAATATCGTTTTCATCCAGCGAACAAATCGAAATACAAGGGGACTCAGGGGCATCACTCACAAGGGATCTCCGGCTGCCTGTGCATCGTAAAACTCGGTCGAAAATTCGTCCAAAGAAGCATCCTCAATAGCCTTTCGAATGCCCTGCATGTGGCGTTGATAGAATGATAAATTATGAATGGTGCAAAGTTGAGATCCAAGTATCTCGTTGCATCGATCCAAATGGTGGAGGTAAGCCCGACTAAAGTTTTGACAGGTATAACAGCTGCAATTGTCATCCAAGGGCCTGGTACTGGTTTTGTGTCGTGCGTTGCGTAACTTAACCACACCGCGACTGGTGAATAAGTGACCATTACGGGCGTTTCGAGTGGGCATAACACAGTCAAACATGTCGATACCACGGCGGACTGATTCTAAAAGGTCGGCCGGAGTTCCAACACCCATCAGATAACGCGGCTTATCGCTCGGCAGTTGATAAGCAACCTCATCCAAAACCTTGACCATCTCGTCTTTGGGCTCACCCACCGACAATCCACCAAGGGCGTATCCATCAAAACCGATGTCGACGAGTCCGGCCAGCGACTCCTCTCGCAAATTTTTGTACATCCCCCCCTGAACAATGCCGAACAAGGCGGCCGGATTGTCGCCGTGCGCCACTTTGCTCCGTTTTGCCCACCGCAGAGACAACTCCATGGATGTGCGCGCTTCTGCCTCGGTGGCGGGATAAGGCGTGCACTCATCAAAGATCATCACGATGTCACTGCCCAGGGATCGCTGAATGGACATTGATTTCTCGGGGTCTAAAAACACCTTGTCGCCGTTGACCGGCGACTTAAACGTCACGCCAGACTCTTCGACCTTCCTAACGTCGCCCAAACTAAAGACTTGAAAGCCACCTGAGTCAGTAAGTATCGGTCCCTGCCAACCCATAAAGTCGTGGAGGTCACCGTGGAGGCCAATGATCTCGGTGCCCGGTCTGAGCCAAAGATGGAACGTATTGCCCAGCAGAATGTGAGCGCCCGTGGCGCGCACGTCCTCGGGCGTCATCCCTTTAACGGTGCCGTAGGTACCAACCGGCATAAACGCCGGCGTCTGCACTTCTCCGCGCTCGAAATGGAGGGCACCCCGACGTGCATGCCCGTCTGTTGTTGCCACCGAAAAATCCACGACTAACCTCCCTCTTTCCGAGTAACAAACATTGCATCGCCGTAACTAAAAAATCGATACGCCTTATTAATCGCTTCTTGATACGCGGCCATTGTTTCTTTGTAACCGGCAAATGCCGCAACCAACATGATCAACGTACTTTCCGGCAAATGAAAATTAGTGATCATGGCGTCCACGACATTGAAATTGCAGCCGGGGTAAAGAAAGATATCACTGTCACCTTCAAACGCCTCAGGACACCGATCGTCAGTCAACGAGGCGACAGCCGCGCTCTCGAGCGATCTGACTGACGTGGTTCCTACAGCGATGACGCGACCACCGCGTGCACGACAGGCACGGACGGCCGCAACACACGCCTCCCCAACCTCAATCCACTCGTGGTGCATGGCGTGATCAGCGATGTTGTCGACTCTCACCGGCTGGAACGTTCCAGCACCAACGTGCAGTGTCACGAAGGCTGTTTCCACTCCCTTTTCCCGAAGGGCGCCCAACAAGCTATCGTCAAAGTGCAGACCCGCCGTTGGCGCCGCAACCGCACCGTCTCGCTCCGCGTAAACCGTTTGATAGCGCGCTCGATCTTCTTCGTTGTCTCGTCGTTCGATGTAGGGAGGCAAAGGCATATGCCCAAATTTCTGCATCATTTGAGACACGGTGCCGACTTCAGGCGCCAGCTCAAATAGTGGGCCCTGACGTCCCTTCACGCGGACGCTGAAGTCAGATAAGTCCGACTCCTGGTCTTCGGCAATATAAATGAGCGATCCCTCTTTGGGGCTCTTACTCGCTCTAATGTGCGCCAAAACAGTGCCGTCGCCCCTCAATCGCTCGATCAACATCTCAACCCGACCGCCCGTCTGTTTTTGCCCAAAGAGCCGAGCTGGGATAACGCGTGTGTTGTTAAACACCAAGAGATCTTCAGGGTTGATCAAGGCTAAGACATCAGTAAATCGCGTGTGGCTTATGCCCCCTGTAACCCCCTCTAAAACGAGCAGCCGCGATCCGGTACGCTCCACCAAGGGCGTCTGAGCAATGAGATGCTCTGGAAGATCAAAATGAAAATCTGAAGTTTTCATGACAGGATGCTTTTCGGCCTACCCCTAGGGTGTTCTCACAAAAAAGCCGGCAAAAGCCGGCTCCTGTTCTGCGCTAAAAAGCGCTCAGTCTTTCTTTTCTTCAGCGTCTTCTGCAGGAGCTTCCTCTTCAGCAGGCTCCTCGGCAGGGGCTTCGGCTTCAGCAGGCTCCTCGGCAGGGGCTTCGGCTTCAGCAGGTTCCTCGGCAGGGGCTTCTTCTTCAGCAGGCTCCTCGGCA
>JAQXEB010000072.1 GCA_029251065.1 Luminiphilus sp. | reverse complement strand
ACAGTAAAGCCATCACTGGTAGCCACAGGTGCTGCAAAACTGGGGGTCAGACTCGAATCAGTGCTTCCAGTGGGCGTTGCAGGTTCAAAGCTCACACTTTCGCCCGGCCACCCGGCGGCGACAGGCGTGACCGTGCAGGCGTACTCCTCTCCGTTAACCAAGCCCTCTATCGTAATGGGAGATTGCGTGGCGGATCCCGTCCCCTCAGACTGCGGCGATCGCGAGACAACAGTAATGCCCCACGATTCGAGCTGACCGCTGTCATCGGTCTGAAAATCAGACACCGCAAGTGTCCATGTGCCCAGCGTACTTTCGCCTTCAAAAGCGGACAACGCCTCCGATGGTGCCGCTGTTGTTGGGTAGGTTTCCACCACATTGTCCTCGCCATCGTTAGGCAAGCTATTATCTTTCAATCGCACTGTAGTTCCGGCGGGCGATGTTAGATCGATAATCACATCCCCTCTCCAAGTGTGCGTAATGTTCACCGGGACCCTGAGACCGTCGGACTCAATAGTGAAGTCCTCATTCACCTCCAGCTCACTGGTAATCGGCATATTTTCGTCAAACGGCAGTGCTATGGCGTCGAGATTAAAGGGAGTCTCAGTCACTGTAGCCGCTGTCGCACAATAGGCCTCAAAACTGTCAGCCACGACTGTGCTCCCGACGCCTGGACTGAATACTAAGGTCAGCTGGCCATCACCTGCATCGATTCGCTCTGCTGTGGGCGTTGCCGGCACAGCACGATCGCTATCGAGTTCAAAAACGCCATCGGATACGTCGTAAAAAATATTATCAGCCCCCCGAAGCATCAGTCGCGCTGTTGTCGACTGAATACCGCTCGGAAAAGAGACTGTGGCAATACCCGTATTATCAACTGAGCCAATGAGCTGATCGAACGAGACGCCAGCGTCTGTGGACAAGTAAACCTCAATCGTCGTCGCACTGACCGGTGCTTGCTCTGTAAACGCAGTAGCCCAACGAATCGTTCGTGACCCCCCCACGCGCTCTCCCCCGTTGGGTGAAACCACAGCAAAGGGGCCTGAATTACCGTCAACGGTCACGACAATGTCGTCGGACTGGACTCCACCTACTCCGTCCTTGACCGTCAAACGCATGTTCATGTTTCGGCCTATTTGGGGAATTCTCTCGCTGAGCGAGGTACTTCCGCTCACGACTGTTGAGAGCGCAGGAAGGTACCGTGTACCGTCTGACGATGCGGGAAGCATGCGGAAGAGCGGGATTCGACCGTCGTCTGGATCAGTCAGTGCCGCCTGAGGGCCAAGATCGCGCTGCTCCCAGCTGTACTGCAAGGCCACCTGTTGCGCGTCGGTTGCAGATCCAGACACCACCAGGGGCGTTTGCTTCGGCACCACATAATCCGCACCGCCACTCACCTCGGGGATGGTATTACCAATATCACTTTCAATACCGCAGGCCGAACCAAATCCCTCGGTGGTGTAAGTAATAATTTCTTCAAAAGACTGGTGATGAAACAGCGCATCAACCGCGCTTGCAATATTGTCAACACCGCATAAACCCGCGTAACTCATAATCGATGAGCCGCTGCCAGGCTCGTAAGCACTGTCGGCCCCTCGCTGCTGAGGTCCGCAACCACCACCGGAACCATTCCAGGTGTGATCTGCCGCAAACTGGTGACCTAACTCATGCGCCACGTAATCGACGTCAAAAAAGTCACCCTCAGGTCGGCTCGCTCCCGTCACGCCTTGCGCCTTAAATCCCGCTCGACACACCGCGCCTAAACTCGCAAGTCCACCGGCACCTGTACTCAGTGTGTGTCCTACGTCGTAATTCTCCGCACCAATACGGGCATCAATTTCCGCCTGCGATTCATCAATCAGTACGGAGGCATTATCATTCCCGGTAAACGGGTCGGTCACGGTATCGGTAAACACGATGAGGTCGTTATTATCGACCAGCTCGAGACTAATCCCCAGTTCGGACTCAAAAATACCATCCACCCGATTCATCGTGGCCACTACGGCAGAAAGTACTCCCTCGGCGGTTCCACCGTGATAAACGCCGTATTCACCAGTGGTGGCAACCGCTGTCCTGAAGGTCTTGATCGCGCCACTGGTGCTTTTCGCTCTGAGTCCTGTCTGTGACTTATTGGACAGTGCCTGCCATCCAGATGCGGAGTTGCGGGTATCCAGTTCACAAAATGGTTCACGCTTAGAGCCCAGCGACGTCCCGTACTTATAACTGCGAGAGACTTCCGGATCTCGGTCATCCGCAGGGTCTATCATCCAACGCTTGTCCGGACCCAGAATCTGAGCACTCAGACCTTTATCAGTAATCTCCATTCGAATGGTGACTGACGGGTCATCCAAGGAAACACCCTCATAGGCCTTAATCGAGGGATACCTTGCGGCGAGCCCAGGCGGCATCACCGATGAAACTCTCAGATTAAACCGTTCTTCAGTCCCATCTGGCGCAGGCAAGGCGATACTGAATGAGGAGGTATTGCTGGCAGCAGCGACTTGCGACTTCAGCCGGCGAAGATCAATGCGCACCAGACGTGAGGAGCCTTTACCCAACGCATGTTTATTACTGACTAAGCTTTGCCCGTGACTAGCCTCGACCTCGACCCCCGTCCAGAAGCCAGCAATCAAGCGATCGGTTGCGCTGGTGACGGGTGCAATACCTGCAAACACGGTTGCGAAAAAGATGGCCAAAAATCGAACATGCATAACGCGCATAAACACTCCGAGCAATTCAATAGACTTATTACACTGCAATATCACATCAATTTCCGGACAAGTGAAGTGCCGATCCGACCCTTACACTGCAGGGCTAAATCACTCGAAAGACGGATGTGAGACGTTTTTGCGTATAATTAGGCTGACAAATACAACAAGGATCTACTGATGAAACTCGTTTTAGTGTTCGCTATTGGTTTATTGGTGACGGGCTGCGCAGGCGGCCGATCGCTCGTTGATGCGCCTATCATCGATCGTAAAGGCGTCGATATGAACCAGTACTACGCCGATAAAGCAGACTGCGAGGCCTATGCGACCGAAGTCAATACGGGCGAAAAAGTTACCCGAGGGGTCATCGGAGGCGCAGTGGTCGGAGGCGCTATTGGCGCGATCGTCAACCGCAGCTCTAATTCGGCCGAGCGCGGTGCAGGCGTCGGCGCCGTGACCGGCGGCTTACGAGGGACTCAAGAGGGAATCCAAGAGCAAGAGAGAGTCGTTAAACAGTGCCTTCGTGGGCGAGGCTACCGGGT
>JAQXEB010000071.1 GCA_029251065.1 Luminiphilus sp. | reverse complement strand
CCTGAGATAGCGGTTATCTGTCATTCTAAAGACTCACTCTAGTGGTGGATGGCTGACCCAACAGTCGGGGCCCAACGTGTGAGTTTAATATGGACGGCGTCGACCCGCCACACAGTCAGTCCCGAGCAAGCAGCATTGAGTATGACGTCGCAACAGGACCTCACGCTCCTATTGTGTCCTGTTCAGGGGTCCCAACGCGTCCAGGTTAAGTTGGGCTAGTGACACCAAGTTGTTGGTGTTCCCTCTATACGAAGCCCTCTGACCCCGCTAGGCTGACAACTGATGCCGTAAGTGCGTCTAGGTCGTTGCGCATGCGCAGACCGCCACTGGGCGGCATGAGCGCGAGGGGCTGGCCTTCATGATTGGAATTAGACGATAAGCCATGACTGCGAACTTAAGAGAAATTAAGGTATTTACAACGTTTCCTCACCGTTGCTCGTACCTGCCCGATAGAGAGGCCACCACCCTATTCGTGGATCCTCGACAAAACATTACGCCAGAACTTTACACGGAACTGTCAACGATGGGCTTCCGACGCAGTGGCGATCATGTTTACAGACCACACTGCAACAGCTGCAATGCATGCACAGCGGCTCGCGTCGCGGTTCAGGACTTCAGTCCGTCCAAAAGTCAAAAACGAGTCTTACACGCTAATCGGGATCTGACGCTGAGAATCACAGACTCGGTGAATGACGACGAGGCCTACGCGCTCTACGAACGATACATAACGCAAAAGCATGCTGACGGAGACATGTACCCGCCCGACAGGGAGCAATATGAGTCTTTTTTAAACGACAGCTTAGCGTGCACGCAATATTTTAGGCTGTACGATCAAGATAAACTGATTTGCGTTGCCGTTTCCGACGAAATGCTCGACGGGCTTGCGGCGATATACACCTTTTATGATCCCGACTGTGCCAAACGAAGCTTGGGGACGTTGGCAGTGCTGCTCCAGATTTCGCATGCGAAAAAGCGCAGCCTACCGTTTGTCTATTTGGGGTACTGGATCGAGGGTTGCCGCAAAATGAGCTACAAGACCCGTTTCAGACCACTCGAGCTGCTCAGTAATGGGCGATGGCATGGCTTAGACAACGAACCGGTGAGCGAGCTCTCAGCAATCCCCGTCGTCAACATTCCCAATGAATCGCGGCCGTAACTTAACGCTCTCGATAGGTAATTCGTCCCTTACTTAAATCGTAGGGGGTAACTTCAACACGGACCTTATCTCCCGTAAGAATCCGAATGTAGTTCTTACGCATCTTCCCCGAGATGTGCGCTGTCACGACATGCCCATTCTCAAGGCGCACTCGAAACGTTGTATTGGGGAGCGTGTCAATGATTTCCCCTTCCATCTCGATCTGATCTTCTTTAGCCATTAAGCCTTTCCAGTAATAAAGTGATGGCGCGCACTCTATAGGAAAGTGCGCGCTAGGAAAACCGTGAGTTTTGGACAAACACTTACGCGTTAAGCGGTCACTGCTTCGTCGACGGTCTCGGTCTCTGACGAGACTGTGAGCCCGTCACCATCAAGGTTAACCGAGACCTTGGCAATACCACCCTTGGCGAGCGCACCAAACAGTACCATTTCCGCAAGCGGCTTCTTGATGTGCTCCTGAATGACTCGCTCCATGGGGCGAGCGCCCATGTTTCGGTCATACCCCTCCGTGACAAGCCATTCGCGTGCCGGTTCATCAACGTGAAGCTGAACTCGCTTCTCGTCAAGTTGCGTCTGCAGGGCCGTCAGGAATTTATCGACGACCGTGAGGATAACGCCCTGACCTAATGGTTCGAAAGGCACAATGGCATCGAGTCGATTTCTAAACTCGGGTGTAAACAATTTATTAATCGCTTCTAACGCATCCGTACTGTTGTCTTGGTCAGAGAAACCTATCGATCGTTTGGAGACGCTCTCAGCACCTGCATTCGTAGTCATGATAACGATCACGTTTCTAAAATCAGCTTTTCGGCCGTTATTATCCGTGAGTGTTCCGTGGTCCATCACCTGAAGCAATAAGTTGAATACCTCTGGATGCGCCTTCTCGACTTCGTCGAGCAACACCACAGAGTGGGGGTGCTTGGTGACCGCGTCTGTTAACAGACCGCCCTGATCATAACCCACGTAGCCTGGAGGCGCCCCAATCAACCGAGAGACGGTGTGTCGCTCCATGTACTCAGACATATCAAACCGGAGCAACTCAAGACCCAACTGCATCGCCAACTGTTTGGTCACCTCGGTCTTACCTACACCCGTAGGGCCAGCCAAAAGGAAGCTGCCAATCGGTTTATCGCCGGAGCGTAAGCCGGCTCGCGCCAACTTAATCGAGCTGACCAGTTGACTGACTGCCTTATTCTGTCCAAACACCACTAGGGAAAGATTGCTCTCGAGCTTTTCGAGTAACTCCCTGTCGTCGCTTGTCACTGTTTTTGGCGGAATTCGGGCAATTTTAGCCACCACTGCTTCAATATCGCCTGGACCTACTACTTTTTTGCGCTTACTCACGGGCTGAAGCTGCTGATAAGCGCCCGCTTCGTCGATCACATCAATGGCTTTGTCGGGCAGGAATCGATCTGTGATAAAACGATCGGCCATCTCAGTCGCCGTTCGAAGCGCTTTATCGGTGTAGCGCAAACCGTGGTGCTCCTCAAAACGAGACTTCAGCCCCTTGAGGATTTTGTACGCATCCTCCACGGACGGCTCCAACACATCGACTTTTTGAAATCTGCGACTCAAGGCTTTGTCTTTGTCGAAAATACCGCGATATTCGGCGTAGGTCGTAGAACCAATGCAGCGTAGCTTTCCGGAACTGAGTAGTGGCTTCAGTAAATTGCTGGCATCCATAACCCCACCTGACGCCGCGCCAGCACCAATAATCGTATGGATCTCGTCGATGAATAAAATCGAGCCTTCCCGACGCTTTAGGTCCGCAAGAACGCCTTTGAAACGCTTTTCAAAGTCGCCGCGGTATTTGGTTCCTGCAAGTAGCGCGCCCAAGTCCAGAGAAAACACCTCTGCGGTTTTTAATGTGTCGGGGACCTGCCCGTCGACAATGAGCTTCGCCAAACCTTCCGCAATGGCCGTTTTACCCACACCCGACTCACCGACCAGCAGCGGATTATTCTTGCGCCTACGCGCCAAAATTTGAGCAACACGCTCAACCTCATCCAGACGACCAATAAGGGGATCTATTTGCCCGTGCGCGGCCTCTTCATTTAGATTCGTCGCATATTTATTGAGTGGACTCTCTTCCTCTCCATCGCCTTCCGATGACTCGCCGCTTGCTTGCAGCTCATCACCTTCAACACCCTCATCACCCTCGTCTTTACTCACACCGTGTGTAATAAA
>JAQXEB010000070.1 GCA_029251065.1 Luminiphilus sp. | reverse complement strand
CGATGAGCAAGGTCAGGAAATTCACGGCGAGGGCGCCGGCTATCTGGTCATTAAACGCTCGTGGCCGGGTCAAATTCGAACGGTTTACGGCGATCACCAGCGGTTAATCGACACCTACTTTTCAACGTATCCTGGCTACTACTTCACCGGCGACGGGGCACTGCGCGACGCTGATGGCTACTTACGAATTACCGGTCGTGTCGATGATGTCCTGAATATATCGGGGCATCGAATGGGCACGGCCGAAATCGAGAGCGCGCTTGTCCAGCACAAAGACATCTCGGAGGCTGCTGTCGTAGGCTACCCTCATCCGATTAAAGGCCAAGGCATCTACTGTTACGTGACGCCGGTTCAGGGCGTGGAAGACTCGCCCGAACTGCGTGCCCAACTGGTCCAGTTGTGCGTGAGAGAAATTGGCCCGATTGCAAAGCCCGACATTATTCAGTGGGCTCCCGGCCTACCTAAGACACGATCGGGAAAAATTATGCGCCGGATTCTCCGTAAAGTTGCCGAAAACGAACTCGATAATCTTGGCGACACTTCAACACTGGCGGACCCCTCGGTCGTTGACCAACTGATCGATGCTCGCGAGGGAAGTTAAGTAATTTTTGTAAAAAAAAAGGCCCGCAAGCGGGCCTTTTTAAATCAAATACAACGATTACTTAGTCTCGTCGTCCTCTGACTCTGTTGCATCGTCTGCGTCTGACGCTTCGTCGTCTGATTCGACTTCAGCTTCGTCAGCTACATCAACCTCGTCTGTCTCGTCTGCCTCGACCACGACGGCATCAGACTCAACAGCCGCTTCCTCAGCGGGTGACTCATCCGCGACTTCAGCAGCAGGTGCCTGCTCAACGTCGTCCTCTAACAGCTCTTTAATCGAAAGCTTAATACGACCGCGTTGATCAACGTCAAGGCACTTAACGGTCACATCCTGACCTTCTGTTAAGTAATCGCTGACATTCTCAACACGCTCATTCGCTATTTGCGAGATGTGCAGCAGACCGTCTTTGCCAGGCAAGATCGTGATAAACGCACCAAAATCGACGATCCGGGCAACCTTACCCGTGTAGATCGCACCCACTTCAGCTTCCGCTGTAATGGCCATGATCATCTCAACGGCTGCATCACGCGAACCTTGATTTTGACCAAACACTTTGACAGTACCGTCATCATTGATGTCGACCGTTGCACCTGAGTCTTCGGTAATCTGTCGGATAGTTGCGCCGCCCTTACCAATGATGTCGCGAATCTTGTCTTGATCAATCTTTAAACTCACCATACTTGGCGCGTTTTCAGACGTAATCTCGCGAGCAGAATCAAGTACAGAGTTCATCTGTCCAAGAATGTGCAGTCGTGCGTGAAGCGCTTGCTCGAGTGCTACCTCCATGATCTGCTCGTTGATGCCTTCGATCTTAATGTCCATCTGCAACGCGGTAACACCCGCAGCAGTTCCAGCCACTTTAAAATCCATGTCACCAAGGTGATCTTCGTCACCAAGAATGTCGGTCAGAACAGCGAATTGATTCCCTTCCTTGACCAAACCCATCGCAATACCTGCGACCGGTGCCTTCAATGGAACGCCAGCAGCCATCATGGCCAATGAGCCCACACAGACAGAAGCCATTGAACTCGAACCATTAGATTCGGTGATCTCAGAGACGACCCGAATTGTGTAGGGGAACTCATCTTCGCTAGGAAGTACGGCAGCCAAACCACGTCTCGCCAAGCGACCGTGACCAATCTCGCGACGTCCAGTGAAGCCCATACGTCCTGCCTCACCCACTGAGTAGGGAGGGAAGTTGTAGTGCAGCATGAACGGATCACGCCGCTCACCTTCAAGCGCATCAATAATCTGCGCATCACGAGTGGATCCCAATGTCACGGCACCAATCGCCTGTGTCTCACCGCGCGTGAACAGTGATGACCCGTGAGCGTTATCGAGTACATCGACTTCGCACGCAATCTGGCGCACTGTGCGACCGTCACGTCCATCGATGCGTGGCTCGCCGGCGAGAATACGCTGACGAACAATCCGCTTCTCAAGGGCCTTAAACTCGTCCTTGATGTCGTCGGCAGATGCACCGTCCTCAGTCGCTAACTGCGCCATAGTCGCGTCACGAACATGCCCAACACGCTCATAGCGCGCTGCCTTCTCCGTAATGCGGTACGCTTCGCCTAAATCGGCGCCTGCAACCTCCTCAACTTGCGCACGTAGCGTCTCGTTGACTTCCGCTGCAGACCAATCCCATCGAGGCTTTCCTGCTTCTTCCACAAGCTCATCAATCGCCTTGATCACCGTCTGCATCTCTTGATGAGCAAACAAAACAGCACCGAGCATTTGGTCTTCAGACAGCTCTTTCGCTTCCGACTCAACCATCAAAACAGCGTCGCGAGTACCGGCAACGACCATGTCTAGCTGACTGTTTTTAAGTGCAGCATAACCCGGGTTCAACACGTAGCCTTCAGCTTCT
>JAQXEB010000069.1 GCA_029251065.1 Luminiphilus sp. | reverse complement strand
GGTCGATCCGCCGTTGATCTCAACATTGTTCTGGATCACTCCAAACATGAGGGCTCAGTGCGACTTTACTCGACCACGCTACGAACCGAGACCGAGTCATCGATTGATATCGAACTGTCGGTTTCTCGTGTTGAGAAAAACAACACCACGCGCATTATGCTTTTCGTTCGGGACATCACACGGCGAATCACACCGGACCAATCAGTCGACGATCACCTCCCCCGTTCAATTGAACAAATTACTGAACGTGTCGGGCGCGTGCCCCTAAAAGAGCTCGTCAAAGAATCGACAGATGTGATTGAGGCGCTGTGTATAGAAGCGGCACTTAAGCTGACCAGCGGCAATCGAGCCTCAGCCGCCGAACTGCTGGGCCTCAGCCGTCAAAGCCTCTATACGAAACTCCGCCGTTTTGACTTGGGCGAAGCCGAAGTCGACAGCGACAGCAGACTGGCGTAAATAATTTATTACATCTAATTTGTCTTGATTTATTGACTGTTTGTCCCAGCATGTACACCATGCTGTGATGAGCAATTCTACGGCGATTAATTCGGGGGCCACGTCACGCTCGTCATCAGCTGACTATATTCAGCTCCTGAAACCCATCACATGGTTTCCACCCATGTGGGCACTGATGTGCGGACTCGTATCTGCGGGCACCACTCCTTTCGAAGCCCCCTGGTTGTTTGCTGCTGGAATTTTACTCACCGGCCCACTGGTCTGCGGTGCGAGCCAAATTATTAATGACTGGCATGATCGCGAAGTCGATGCACTCAACGAGCCTCACCGCCCAATCCCCTCTGGCCGTATTTCAGAAAAAGCGGCGCTGCGATTTGCCGTCTGTTGGTGCCTGTTGGCACAAGCCTGGAGCTTTACGCTTGGCACTTGGGTTGCCAGTGCAACTGCGCTGGGTTTAGTGCTCGCGTGGGCGTATAGCGCACCGCCCCTGCGACTTAAGCAGAATGGCTGGTGGGGAAACCTCTCGGTGGCCGTTAGTTACGAAGGTTTAGCCTGGGTCACTGGTGCAGCCATCATCATTGGCGGTGGATTACCGTCAACAACCATTCTGATCGTCGCTGGGCTTTACAGCCTCGGTGCTCATGGCATCATGACACTCAACGACTTTAAGGCCATTGAGGGCGACATCGCCGTCGGCATTCGAACGCTGCCCGTCCAACTCGGGCCTCAACGCGCGGCGCGATTGGCCTGCCTCGTTATGATTGCTCCGCAATTCGTTATTTTTGGTCTCCTCCTGTTTTGGGAGCAGACCCTAGCCGGCTCGATAATCGCCGCACTCGTTGCGGGTCAGGCACTGGCTATGCGCAAGCTGTTAAAGGCACCGCGCGACTTCGCGCCTTGGTATAACGGCGTGGGAGTCACTCAATACGTCGCAGGAATGATGGTGACAGCCTGTGCAATTGGGGGTCATTTTGGGTGAATTAAAAACCCTTACTTGGTTTGCAATTATCCGTTTAGGCCTCATACAGACGTGTCTTGGCGCACTCATATTCCTCCCAACAAATACGCTGAATCGCATTATGGTCGTGGAATATGCGCTGGCCGCATCGGTGCCTGGCTTTTTAATTACGCTGCACCATGTCGTACAGCTTGCACGACCGTACATCGGCTACGGCAGTGATCGGGGCGGTCGACGCACACCGTGGATCATTGGCGGCATGATTATTCTGGCTATCGGCAGCATTACCGCGGCGCTCGGCACCACATTAGTGGGTAAACTGGGCGTTATCGGTCACGTTATTGCAGCCGGAGGCTACCTACTGATCGGCGTGGGCTCGGGTGCTGCAGGGACTTCATTACTGGTACTGCTGTCCAAGCAAGTCAGTGACCAGCGCAAGCCCGCTGCGGCCTCACTCGTTTGGTTCATGATGATTATGGGGTTTGCCGTAACGGGCGGTATTACAGGCCAACTGCTTGATCCCTTCTCGGAAGGTCGCCTCATGATGGTAATCTGTGGGACCGCAGTGATAGCACTCCTAGTAACGTTCGTGGCCATTGTGGGTATCGAACAAACCCCCGATTCTACCGAGCCCGTCACGGCTAAGACGGAAGAAAAGCCCCCGTTCCTAGAGGCTATCAAGGAGGTCTGGTCCGAAGACCATGCTCGAAGATTCACCATTTTCGTCTTCGCATCCATGCTGGCTTACAGCGCTCAAGACTTAATTCTGGAGCCCTTCGTGGGCCTAACCTTCGGCTGGACCGTCGGTCAAACGACCGCTTTGGCGGGCATACAGCACTCGGGCATGTTGTTGGGCATGCTGGCCATGGCGGTCTCTACCTATGCGTTTAAGCGCCGAACACGCCATGTCCTACACCTTTGGATTCGGGGCGGCTGCATCGTATCGGCGTTCGCGTTAATTCTCCTCGCCTTCGGTGGAATGAGTAACACCGACTGGCCGATCAACCTTAATGTATTCGTCCTCGGCGTTGCCAATGGCAGTTTTGCTGTTGCCGCGATTGGCGGGATGATGATGCTTGCCAGTCAAGGGCGAGCACAGCGGGACGGCCTTCGCATGGGACTATGGGGAGCAGCTCAGGCGATCTCTTTTGCCATGGGCGGCTTTTTGGGAACTGTGGCTGTTGACCTCACAGGTCTTTGGCTTCAAAACCCCGCAACCTCTTATGGCATTGTCTTTATCGCTGAAGCTATTTTATTCCTGTGGGCTGCAAGCCTCATCTTTAACATCGATCAAAAAATCATCGACTCTGAGCAAACTGATTCGGAAGTTGATGAAGCCTACACGCTGAAAAACCAATTGGGGGGAGTAAACCCATGAGCAATACCCAGACTGACTTTGACGTTATCGTTGTTGGTGGAGGCCCATCCGGTGCAACCGCAGCCCACGAGATCGCGCTTGCAGGTCACCGCGTGTTACTGCTGGAACGAGCCTTTCGAATCAAGCCCTGCGGTGGCGCTATACCGCCCTGCATGCTCGAGGAATTTGATATCCCACGGTCACTTCTCAAGGCTGAAATTCAATCAGCGCGAATGATCTCCCCGTCAGTACAAAAGGTCGACATGCCCATTGAAGGTACGTTTGTCGGTATGGTCGACCGTGACGAATTTGACCCATGGCTCCGGTCCAGAGCGCAACAGGCTGGCGCCGAGCTTGAGCTCGCCGCTTTCAAGAAGCTGGAATATCTCGACGACGAGACGATCCAAGTCACCTACGTGTCGAAGGGCCAGGACACAGAAGTACGCCAAGCAACCGCTCGCTGCGTATTAGGTGCTGACGGTGCCCGCTCTAAAGTCGCGCGACAGGGCATTCCAAAATATGCCGACGTTCCTTGGGTGCTCGCCTATCATGAAATCGTTAAAGCCCCGGATACCGCGACCGAGAACTATGACCCAAAGCGGTGCGAGGTGTGGTACCAAGGGAAGCTCTCTCCCGACTTTTACGCCTGGGTTTTCCCCCACGGAAATTCCGCGAGCATTGGTGTCGGAAGTGCGCTCAAGGACTTCTCAGCACAGGACTCAGTCAGTGCTTTAAGAACGATTTCGGGCCTCGATACAGCGGAGACTATTCGCAAGGAGGGTGCCCCCATACCCATGAAGCCAATGAAGCGCTGGGACGATGGGAAAGGTGTTCTTGTCTCGGGTGACGCAGCAGGTGTCGTCGCGCCCGCATCAGGCGAAGGTATCTATTACGCCATGGTGTGCGGCAGGCTCAGTGCGGACGCCGTCAATGAGTTTTTACTCTCTGGGAAGCCCGCCGCACTCAAAGCACCACGCAAGCGCTTCATGAAACTTCACGGTCGAACGTTTTGGGCATTAGGTCTGCTTCAATATTTCTGGTATCACAGCGACAAGCGGCGCGAGCAGTTTGTTGAAATGTGCAAAGACGAAGATGTTCAGACCCTGACGTGGCAGTCTTACACTCAGAAAAAGCTGGTTAAGAAGAAACGCAAAGAGCACCTACGCGTTTTCGTTAAGGATGTCGCGCAACTGCTTGGCCTCTCTAAAAC
>JAQXEB010000068.1 GCA_029251065.1 Luminiphilus sp. | reverse complement strand
GCCACTTGCTCATCGGTTTGCACTTCGTTAAACCGCGGGTCGATGACCAGTGATGGTGCGTCCTCTAACTGCGCCAAAATGCGCTGACCTGTCTCGCGCTGGCGCGATAAATCACCACTGAACGCCGCACTTAATTGCACGCCACTCTGACTGAGGAACTCGCCCGTAAGATCCGCCTGATGTTGTCCTAGGGCGGACAACTGATCGTAGTTGTCCGCGCCGAAAGACGCCTGCCCGTGTCGAATAATGAGAAGATTTGCCATAGTCAGGTCACTTACTGCTTGAAACGCAGCGTATTCGAATAGGGGAAAAAATCTTCCACGAAGCCGTCGCGCAGCTTGTCTTGAAGGTTGAGCCAAAATTGGGCGTCGTAGAGGTCATCGTGAAACTGATCAAATGCTTTTCGCGCACGCGCATTGCCTGAAAAGAAAAGCCGGAACTCCTCTGGAAACACGTCATTAGGACCCACCGAATACCACGGTTGGCCAGACATCTCGTCGTACTCGTCGCGCGGCGGTGGGATCTTCCTGAACGTCACCTCAAGCAACGGCTGAATTTCGTCGTAGTCATAAAAGACCACGCGCCCGTGGCGAGTGACGCCAAAATTTTTCAGTAGCATATCGCCCGGAAAAATATTCGCAGCGGCCAATTCTTTTATGGCGTTGCCATAATCAAGCATTACCGCGTCGACTTCCTCATCGGTGGCGTCCTTAAGGTAAAGATTAAGCGGCTGCATACGGCGCTCAACGTAACAATGCTTAATAATGAGTGCTCGTCCGTTGACCTCAAGCTGCGACGAACAGGTTTGTCGCAGTTCCTCCATGAGTTCCTCAGAAAACCGCGAAGCCTCAAAAACAAGATTCGCGAACTCTTGCGTATCCGCCATGCGTCCGGCCCTGTCCCACCGCTTCACCAGCTGGTATTTGTCACGCACTTGCTGATGCGTCACCTCCTTGGGCGGCGTAAATCGGTCTTTAATAATCTTAAAAACGTATTCGTAAGACTCAAGCGTGAAGACAGCCATTACCATGCCCTTAATCCCCGGCGCGGGAATGAAGGCGTCCTCAGTTGAACGCATGTGACGTGTTGCTGTACGGAAGTAATACGTCTTGCCGTGACGGTGGTGACCGAGGCAACTGTAAATTTCTGAAACCGCCTTACGTGGCATTAACTGCTGTAAAAACAGGACGTACTGAGAGGGTATGGACGCGTCGACCATGAAATAGGTCCGCGTGAAAGAAAACAGTTTGGAAATAATGTCAGATCCCAACAGGCAGGCGTCCAGGTAAACGGTCTGTTCATCCTCATCACGCTCGGTGTGCAACATCGGCAACACAAAGGGGATCTGGAGACCTTTGCTGGAGATTCGGCCGACAATATAAGCCGCTTTATTCCTAAAGAAGTGGTGCTCCAGTGCGTGAAGCTCAAGATCGCCCGGTCCATCAAATCCAGCCGCCAACACAGCCTCGCTCATCACCGTCGCCACGCGATTCACGTCGCGATCAATATCTTCAAACGGCAGCGCAACACTGTAGTCGTTCAATAAATTCGCGACCGCCGTCTTAATGTCTCCCTTTGTGCGGTACTGGTTCAACACTCGGCGAACGTCAACCGGGGGCATGTCACCTTGTGGCGAAAAAACAAACGCATAGTCGTCGCGAATCCAACGGTGCTCAAAGACGGCATTGAAAATGCTGTTGTAAAACGTTTCGGCAATTTCGAAATTGGTCATCCCACGAACAAGTTGCGCATAGAGGTCACGCGTCTGAGTCCAAAACGCAAGGTCATCAACGCGATCTGCTGCAATGTACTGGACGACGTCGAGCGTCTCGAGCACCTGCATTTTGTAAATGTCGATGCGACGCATTGAGGCTTCTTGAGTCGCACGCCACTCCGCATTTTCAAATCGCGTGCGCGCTGAGAGCGTTATATTCTCGAACTCAGCGAAGTAGGCAGTGAAGCCATTTAAGATGGTGCGGGCTAGCCGGGACTGCTTGTCCATGCCAGAAAGTCTACTGGCCAGCCGGATCCGTGAACAGACGTCTTAACTTACGCATGCCACCGAGCCATCGGTCGTAGCTTCGTGCTTTATTTTGCCGATAATCCTCAACCTCGGGGTGCGGTAACACCAAAAACGACTCCGCTTCGAGCCCAAGGATCACGGCGTCAGCAACGGCGTCAGCCGACAGCATACCGTCAACACCGGCCACACCACCGCCCTCGGTCCCTGCCGTCATCGCAGTGTCTACCGCCTGCGGGCACAGACAACTCACCTTTATACCGTCATCGCCGTGTGTAATTGCCAGACTCTCGGCAAATGAAACCGCCGCATGCTTAGTCACTGAATAGGGTGCTGAACCGATCTGAGCGAGCAAGCCTGCGGCCGATGCGGTGTTGAGGAAGTATCCTTCGCCGCGCTCAATCATCGCGGGCAAACACGCGCGGGCAGCGTAAACATGTGACATGACATGGATTTCCCACATGCGCTGCCACAGATCATTTTCAGCACCCGTGGCCCACCAAGGTGCACCGTCGACGCCCAAAATACCCGCATTGGAACAAAATAGATCGATGCGTCCAAACTCAGCTTCGACTGCCGCCACCATAGTCGCAATGGCACTCTCGTCACGCACATCAACCGCGAACGACCGGGCACCGATCTCAGTGGCGACGGCAGATACAGCGTCACCATTGAGGTCTGCAATGATAACTGCCTCAGCCCCTTCATTAACAAAGCGACGTGCGAGCGCCTGACCAATCCCACTGGCGCCCCCCGTCACCACACAGACTTTCCCCAGAATCTTCACGATTAAGCGGCGTACGTCTGCTCAATGAACTTACTGCGGTGGAATGAACCATCGCCGAGCGTCGCATTGATCATCATCAATCGTTTTGCGTAGTGACCGATATCCAACTCATCGGTAATACCCATACCGCCGTGCATCTGAATTGCCTCCCCGTAAACAAGCTTGCTGTTACGATCGATCAACACTTTGAGAGCATGAATTGTAGTGTCCGCAGAGGCCGGATCGATCTCGTATTCACACAACGCTTTAAACAGTAATGATTTCGACTGCTCGAACGCCATCATGGTATCTACCATGCGGTGCTGCAGCGCTTGGAAAGAGCCAATCGCCACACCAAACTGCTCGCGCGTCTTTGTGTATTCAAGCGTCTTCGCGTTCAGCGTCCCCATAATGCCCACAGCTTCTGATGCAAGCGCTAGTAACGCGTCGCGAATGACCTCGTTGACGATGTCGAGCGCCGAACCTGCGTCGCCAAGCAGAGCGTCCGCGCCGAGCTGCACGTTATCAAATGTAATGTTGGCAACGCGCTGCGCATCCATCATCGGGTAGAGCACTTTCGACACCCCTTGTGCGTTTGCATCGACCAAGAACAGCGACAACCCATGCTCGTCGAACTGCTCACCGGATGTGCGCGCCAGTACGACCAGTTTGTCCGCGTTCTCACCATTGAAAACAACAACCTTTTCACCGTTCAAAGTGTACCCGTCGTCACTGGAAGCAGCAGACGTCTTACAGTCATTAAGCGCATAGCGACTCTGTCGTTCAACGTAAGCAAACGCACCCAGGGTCTCACCGCCGATCACACTTTCAAGAATTGATGTGCGCTGCGCTTCATCTCCAGCACGCGACACTAGACCACCAAACAGCACGACCGTTGGGAAAAAGGGTTCAACCACAAGGCCTTTACCCAACTCCTCCATCACCACCGACAAATCGATGACGCTGCCACCAAAGCCACCGTCGGCTTCTGCAAAGGGAATAGACAACCACCCCAACTCGGCAAAGGTCTGCCAATTATCACGACTCATGCCTTCTGCACCGGCCACAATGGCGCGGCGCGTATCCCAGTCATAATCGTCTTGTACAAATCTCGCGATCGAGTCGCGGACCATTTGTTGCTCTTCTGTGTAATCGAAGTTCATAGTGTCATTGCTCCGTTAGGAATCCGCCCTTACTCGAGACCAAGTACATACTTGGAGATGATGTTCTTTTGGACCTCATTAGAACCACCGTAAATGGTTGCTGCACGACCGTACATAAAGGCTCGTCGTGCGTCAGAACCAAACTCATGTCCTAAAACGCTCGGATCCATGTCGGTTGGTAAAACGCCTTGGTAGTAGGCCGCCAATTCCATACGGAGCTCTTGTGTCGCTTGCTGGAGTTCGGTCCCTTTAATCTTGAGTAACGAGGACTCTGGCCCGGGGAATCCACCCGCCGCCATTGTCGCCAGCGTGCGCAGCTCGGTAAACTCAAGCGCCATCAGTTCGACTTCGATATCAGCCATACGCTGCTGGAATCCAGCATCGTCTAACATGCGCTGACCACCATTGGTTTCCTTGGCAGCCGCCTCTTTAATGAGATGCATCGTGCGTTTAATGTCAGCGACACCCGCAATACCCGTGCGCTCGTGAGCCAACAGGGCCTTTGCAACAGTCCAGCCCTTACCGACCTCGCCCACGACATTCTTGGCAGGCACTCGGACGTTATTAAACTCAACCTCGTTAAGGTTGTGCTCGTTATCGATGCCAATAATCGGGTTAACCTTGATGCCTTCGGACTTCATGTCCACCAGGATAAAGGTAATACCCTCTTGCTTCTTGCCGCTGTTGTCGGTCCGAACCAGACAGAAAATCCAGTCTGCATGTTGAGCATAGGTGGTCCAAATCTTGGCACCATTAATAATAAAATCATCACCATCGCGCTCTGCTTTTGTCTTCAAGCTCGCCAGATCAGAACCGGAGCCGGGCTCTGAGTACCCCTGACACCACCAGTCGTCACTGTTTAATATTCGCGGCAAGAAATACTCTTTCTGCTCGTCAGAGCCAAAGCCCATGATCACATTCGCGACCATCACGAGCCCAAAAGGGACCACGTCGGGAATACCGCGCAGTGATCGCTCCGACTCCCAGATGTACTTCTGTGTGGCTGTCCAGCCTGTGCCACCGTGCGCTTCGGGCCAGTTTGGGGCAACCCACCCCTTGGCATGAAGCTTTCGCTGCCACGCTACCATTCCCGTAGTGCCCTTAGATTTCAGGTGTGCCTGCATCTCAGCATCGAATTCTGTGTCGAGGAAGTTGCAGACCTCGTCGCGAAACGCGAGGTCTTCGGCCGCTAATGCAATATCCATTGTCTATGCTCCCGTGAGTGTGCGTTCGTCGAGGAATGCCGACGAATTTGAACCTTGAGTAGGTTTTTTCAACGGGGAGAATCTAGGCGTTTTGGTACTTTTTTGCAAGAAAAAAGGTGTTAAGGCGCCCGTGTGATCTCCGCGTGTTAATACAGTATAGAAAAGAGTTTACGCTGATACTCTGCGGCCAAGGGATCACCCTTTCCAATTGAGGCAATCGTGTCGAGGTACAAGCGCTTGGCCTCTCCATTGTTCCAGTCGCGGTCTGCCCGCAACACCGTCAACAAATGATCCAGCGCATCACGATGGTGGGCGTCGGTCGTCAGTTGCACCGCCAACTTCACTCTGACGGCATGATCCGCTTCATCTGCCAACAGCTCGGCCTCAAGTGCGGCTATTTCGGGTGACTTTCCTGCGACTCGCTTCAGCTCAATCTGCGCCATGAGTTGCTCATGTAGAGCGTCTCTATCGACCAAGCGAACCTCATCCAATACGGCCTCGGACTCATCCAAACGATTCGCTTCTAACAGCGCACCCGCATATGCCAATGTGATCTCTAGTAACTTGTTGGACTCTTCCCACGCACTTCGCAGTAGTCCAACGGCGCTCGCAGTATCGCCCTGATCAAGCAGCTCCGTGGCCTCCGCCACTTTCGCATCCCATGGCGAGGGCAAGTGCTTTTGCAGTAATTCACGCACCGCAGTCTCGGGCTGTGCACCGGCAAAACCGTCTACCGGCTGACCATCTTTAAACACCATTACCGTCGGAAGGCTCCGCACGCCCAGCTGACCAGAAATACCCTGCTGCTCATCAGCATTGATCTTGGCCAGGAGAAAGGCGCCCGCGTATTCGTCGGCGAGCTTTTCAAGCAGTGGCATGAGTTGTTTGCATGGAGCACACCAATCGGCCCAGAAGTCGACGACAACCGGTCGATTAAACGACTCATCAATCAAGTATTGCTGAGCATTATTTTCATCGATATCAATAACGTGCATAGGAACTCCTCGTTACGACAGGCCCAAAACGTCGGCCATGGTGTAAGAACCTGCTGGCTTGTCGGCTATAAAATGCGCCGCTCTGAGTGCACCCGTTGCAAACGCGCTGCGACTGCTGGCTTTGTGCGTGATCTCAAGTCGCTCGCCCTCTGAAGCGAACAACACCGTGTGCTCGCCAACGATATCGCCGGCACGCGTGACGGAAAACCCAATCGTCCCCGACTCACGATTTGACGACCGGTCGTACCGCGCCACCTGACTCAGGTCAGTGCCCATGGTCTGGGCAATTGCGTCACCCATGGCCAGCGCAGTACCCGATGGCGCGTCAATTTTGTGCTTGTGATGCGCCTCATGGATTTCAATGTCGGCGGCATCGCCGAGCACCTTTGCCGACAGCTCAAGCAGCCGGTACGCCAAGTTGACGCCAGTACTGAAGTTTGCAGCGCGACAGCTCGCTACTGAGCCTAAGCACTCGTCTAACGTCGCTCGCTGCTCATCTGTGAAACCCGTGGTGCCCATTACAATCGGAACCCCGGCCACCGCGCACTGTTGAGCGTACGCAAGACTGGATTCGGGCAATGTAAAATCAATAACGACATCTACATTACTGAGATCCAGCGTGCCACCAATGCGCAGGTCGGGAATATCAATACCCAACGCCGATGCGACGCTTTTACCGACAAGGTCGCTAGCGTTACGAGCACAAACACTCACTAAAGTGGCGTTTGCGTCGGACATAACTGCCTGCGCAACAGCGCGGCCCATTCGACCGCCGGCACCGGTGACTGCGACCCGCAGTGTCATCCGTTGAGTCCCTCAAAGAAGCTTTTTACGCCGTCAAAAAAACTGGATTGACGCGGCGATTGCTCTCCAGCAGCACCCAAGCTGGTTCGGAACTTATCCAAGAGTTCTTTCTGCTCGGTATTAAGATTTACCGGCGTTTCAACCACCGCTCGGCACAATAAATCACCGACGGGG
>JAQXEB010000067.1 GCA_029251065.1 Luminiphilus sp. | reverse complement strand
GCTGTTGACATGACGGGCGTCGAGGGTCTGTTCGACTTGTTCGATCGAGACTCAGGCAAGCGCTCACAACCGAGTTGATGAAAAAGAGGATTACTCCGAGGTAACCAGTTGACAGTCGCGCCACCCTCGAAGCGCATTTACCACCCACCACGCCTCCACCTGAGCCGTCTCCTCCAAGGCCAAAGATCGCACTTCAACCTGACCCTCCCGCAGTAAGCACTCCCTTAAAACCCCAGGAAGCAGACCGTCTTGGACGGGCGGTGTATAAAGTTTACCGTCGTACTGATAAACGATGTTGGCAATCGAGCTTTCAGTGACGTTTCCCTGTTCATTAAACAGTAGCGGCGCACAGTGCTCGCCTGCCTCACTGTCGGCGCGCGCATAGGCCGCTCTGTGGCTGGTCTTGTGACTTAAAAAAGGATCAGCTGAGTTTACAGGCGTGGTAACCAGCTTTAGCTGCACCGGTGCCGCGGATGGATCGCTGACTGGAAGCGGCGCAAGTGCGTGACTCAAGCCCCCCCTTCGGTCAAGAGCGAGCCGCAATCTTGCACCCTGTGACCGATCGACCTTAGAGAGAACTTGTGTCAGGTAATGCTCAGCGGACGCCCGGTCAAAAGTAAAGTTCCAATAACGCGCAGATTCTTCCAGCCGGTTCAGGTGCAGCGGCAATCGCGACACCCCCTGATCGGTCACTTTCATGGTTTCAAACAGATGAAAGTCAGGGCTGGGCTGACTTAAAATTCGGGCCTTGGCGTCCAACTCATGAAACTCATCAGTGGGGACCGAATCCCAAATAATCCCACACCCCACGCCAAATTTTGTGTGATCGAACTCTTTTTGCCACCAAGCGGTGCGAATAGCGACATTAAAGACGGCATCACCGCAGGGACTGACATGGCCAATGGCTCCGGTATAAATTTCCCGAGGGGAGTCCTCAAGCTGTGTTATTAACTTCATTGCAGCGTGCTTTGGTGCGCCGGTAATTGATGCGGCCGGAAACAGTGCTGTAAATATTTCAGTGAGGGTGGGTGTCGCTTTACTGACAACCGTCGACGTCATTTGCCACACGCTGGGGTAGCGCTCGACCGTAAATAGTGACGCGACATTCACGCTCGCAGTGTCCGATAATCGGGCCATATCGTTTCGGACCATGTCGGTAATCATGACATTCTCAGCACGATTTTTTACCGACGCGTGAAGCCAAGACGCAACCTCTGCATCCTTCGTGTTATTAACACCTCTTTTCACTGTCCCTTTCATGGGCTTACTGACGACCTGACCATCTGTGCGACTGAAAAAAAGCTCAGGCGAGGCCGATACCACGGAAAATTCTTCTCCTTCTAAAAATGCCGCGTAAGGCATGTCTTGTGCGAGTCGAAGAAAGTCGCTGAAGTCGATTCGACTGGCGCTTGCCAGTCGCGAGGTGAGGTTAATCTGATAAACCTCGCCCGCCGCGATGTGTTCACGAATTTTTTCGACCTTCGTTTCAAAGGAGATTTGTGACTCCGAGAGCACCCATTCGTGACCATCATAGAGAGACCTATCGTCAGCTGAGCGCTCTGCAGGGCCCTTTAACTGACTCGCGTCTGACACAGACTCAACACGCGCAAAGAGGCCAAAAGCCACTAACGGTATATCGATGCTCTGCCGCTCAAACTTATCATCAAATGCGTGACCGGCCTCGTAGGACACGTAACCCACGGCGTGCAATCCACCCTCGCGCGCGTCTCGCTCAACCTCGTCAATAACACGGACAACGTCCTCGTGCCGAGTCGCATGCTTGAAGTCACGGCAGTCCGTAAATCGGAGCCATGCCTGATTATTAGGGTCTCGAACAACAGCGAAATCAAACATAAGAAACGGCGTCAGGTTTGGACTGTATTGGTAAGGGCAGAGTATATCGCTGTTAGCCCAATACTGAACCCAAACTCGCGCCTTGGCAGAATCGGAGGTGAGGTCTTCTTAATTTATGTGGCGCCAACGATGAATGCAGTCGCTAGGACCCCTTGTGGGCGAATATTTAGCCCACACGCAATTATGGCAGGTGGGCTGAATCGAGGCGGATACCCTGACGTCGTGACCGCGCTTGACCGGTGTAGTAAGTTGGCTGTGGGGGAATGATCCGCCAAAGTAAATCAGAGCGAGGATTTGAGTTATGAATATCAAAGTTATTGCAGCACCGGTTATTGCAGCACTTCTTTGGGCGCCCGTTACTGCGGCCGAAATTTGGAAGGACTACGAGCTGAGTAAAGAAGTAACAGAGCTGACTGTTGTGCAAGTAAAGCCCAACTATGTCGACACGTATCTCACACGTCTCGAGTCTACGTGGATCTCGTCCATGGAAATTCAAAAAGAGATGGGCTATGTCCTCGACTACAACGTGTGGGTTGCACCTGTCGCCGCTCAGCCTAACGTCTTCCTCACTGTCACTTACCCAAACATGGGTGCAATGGCCGGCTCCAAAGAGCGCTATGACGCCGTTAACAAGGCGATGGCAGAGCAATATAACGCGGACGAAGATGAGCAAGAAGAGACCGCACGGGGTTATGAGGACTACCGGGAAATGGTCGATTACGTTATTTTAAACCGCGTCAGTTATAAATAATCGACCGCTGGTTTATTGGGAAAGCGGCGGGTGCCGCTTTTTTTATTGCTGCAAAAACACCGAGTTGATCTAATCATTGGCGAGACGGCTCAAAAATCGTAGGAAATGAACCGTGAAGTTAAACCTCCTCGACAACGACACACTGCGTTGGCAAGCGTATGGCGCAGATACGCGATTTAGTTACCCCATCGGTTACAGTGGTGCGCTTTTGGGCTGCGACGGTCAAGGCCACATCGACTTGGTCTATTACTGGGAGCCCGGTAAATACTGTCACTTCCATAAGCACCTGTGCGAAGTGCGTTCAACAGTGCTCCAAGGATCTCTCGAAGTAGTGACCTTTGAAAATGGCGAAGCGGTCTCTACCGTCACTCGACAAACGGGGAGCTACTCGCAGATGCCTGAGGGCGATGTTCACATGGAACGGGGTGGACCCGAAGGCGCGACAGTATTATTCAACCTGTACGCGCCCCATGGTCAGCTTACGGAGATGCTTGACGAAGCCGGAAATACACTTAAAACACTCACAATTGAATCAGTGTTGGCCCAGTTTTCCAGCTAGTAGCCTCTTTACAGCGAATTGACCAAAGGCACTCGCTTGGAGCGCCTCAGCCAACAACTCAACCCGAGGAGCATCAATAGCCAGACACCAGAGCTGCCACCACTACTTCTCCTCGACGACCCCGAACTTTCAGAGCCGGAACTTGCCGTCGCCGCGACCGATACCGATACCGCCTCTTCAACACTCGACACGCCATCGGAGAGTGTCAATGCAAACTCAACGGTACTTGGCGAGCTGGAACTCGGCGCGGTAAAGGTGACCGAAGAGGCCGTCGTACTCGACAAAGTGACTGACGGACCCGAGGTCTGTGCCCAAGAGTAGCTCAGCGTGTCGCCTTCTGGATCGCTGGATTCTGAGGCGTCCAGCGTCACTGACGCTCCCGCGGCCACTGATGACGGTGCACTGATGACGATCGCTGGCGCTATATTGGCCTCAACCGTGACCGTTACAGCGTCTTCAACATTCGACACGCCATCAGTAACCGTCAATGCAAAGCTCAAAGTATCCTGATCGGCGGCACTGGGTGCAGTGAAGCTCACCGATGAGGCCGCTGAGCTGGACAGCGCGACAGTCGATCCGGCAGTCTGTGTCCAAGCAAACGTCAGTGTATCGTCCTCCAAATCGGTGGTGGCTGATGCATCCAGAACTACTGACGCACCAGCAGCCACCGACGTCGGAGCCGAGATCACTATTTCAGGCGCGCTGTTTGCGCTAACAACAACAGAGGCGATATCCGAGTCAGATAAAGCCCCATCGCTCACAGTCACCTCAAAGGTTAATGTACTCTCTACGGCCTCGTTGGGTGCCGTGAAAGACACAAGCGCAACGCTGTCAGAGGACAGCTGTACCGAGGGGCCACCGACCTGCGACCAACTGAATGA
>JAQXEB010000066.1 GCA_029251065.1 Luminiphilus sp. | reverse complement strand
GGTCAGTCACGATCGCCATTTGTTGCGCCACGTCACGGAGTCACTGTGGTTGGTTGATGATGGCAAAATCAATGAATACCCCGGTGATTTGGCAAGTTACGAGCAGTGGGTCCTGTCTGGCGATCCGACGTCCACACGCGAGGTGAACAAATCACCGAGTGTCAAAAATCAAGTAAAAGAGCCGTCTCCTTCTGGGAAGGGGCGTCGGCAGAGTTCGGCTGAGGAGCGCGCAGCGTTAAGGCCTTTGCAAAAGGCGTTGCAAAAGACGGAGCGGGAGCTTGAAAGCCTACAAAGTAACTTGGCGACCTTGCAAGCAGCGCTCGCACTGCCCGAGCTCTACGATGAAGGTGCCCGAGATAAGCTCGCAGAACTGGTTAAGTCCGAGGGCGCATTAAAAGTCCAAATTGCAACGGTCGAAGAGACGTGGATGGAGCAGCAAGAAGCGCTTGAGAGTGCAAGTCCACACTCGGGCTGAGCTTTGGGATCGTGATCTGCAGTACCCACGCGCAATCAATCAGCGTCGACTTCGTTAAAGCTGACCAAGCATAAAAAAGGCGGGACATGCCCGCCTCGGATACGCAGGTCGGCTAGAAAACAATTCTTACAACATTTGAGCAGCTCTCACTCCCCCTCGCCACGCCCTGCGGACAGACTTGGTAGTCATACACGGCTCCGCCTTTTGAAATGCGCGCGTCAGTGTGGGAGCTGCCTGTTCCACTGTAGACCCCGACTGTGTTTCGATACAACACAACCGCGGTGCCATCTGAGGTCCATGAAGCGTCGACGTTTTGCCAGCCTTTGCGCTTGTAGCCACTGGCAGACAACGCGATGCTCGGGGCCACTTGTTCAGCAGAGGTGATTTGAATGCTGGTGCTCGCCGAATCGCCTGCGCTATTACTCGCCAGGACGCGGTAGTTGTAGGTCGTCAGTGACGCAACGGTGTCGTCCACAACACTCTGTGAATTGGCACCGAGTGCAGCGATGGTCGACCAACTGCCGCCAATATCAGATCTCTGAACCGAATAGCTCGTCTCGTTGTCGGCGTTGTCCGCCCAGTTCAGAGTGATCTGTCCAGGTGTGCTAGCGTCGCCGGAGAGCGCGGTTGGCGCGAGCGGCAGTGTTACAGGACCCGTGTTGGACTCGACAAGCATCTGAATCTGGTCGATGAAGACGCTGTCTAAGGCTCTAGCACCTCTCGCCTGGTTGGTGTCCGTCACGCGCACCGTAACGGTCCCTGCACTTGGCATCTCAAAGCTGGTTGAGCAGGTTGACGAGGACCCGATCGGTAGCTCGCAGAAGAACGTGAATCCGCCGCCCGTGCTGTAGGAGAGCTCAAAACGGTCGCCGTCAGAACTGTTGCCAGAATAGCCGGTCACGCTAAGCGACGCGGCACCTGAGGGTGACGCGAGAGACCACTGATGATCCATATAACTGTAGCGTCGATTTTGCTTGCCACCGGACTCTCGCTCTCGAATTTGTTCGAGCAAGCCGTCCACGTCAAAGGTCCGGGTGTAGCTGCCCGCCACCAGGGTACCGGCCAGCGTGGCTTCACTGCTGGCTAACACCGTTTGGTAGGGTGGTGGCGTGTCGGTAGTCGCATCAGCCGCATTCGACCAAGCACTGTCACCCGCTGAATTTCGGGCTTTGATGCGGTAACTATAGGGCGTTGCTCCCGCGAGACCTGTATCCTCAAAGGAGGTGGCATTAGCGGAAGCTGTGGTGCTCAGTGCTTGACCGTCCCGCTCGACGACAAACACAGACTCATTATCCGAATTATCAGCCCAGGTCAGTGAAATGGCGGTGTCTGATGTGGCTGAGGCTGATAGGTCTGAGGGTGCTAACGGTGGCGTCGGGGGCTCTCCGCCCGCCATCGCTGCCTCAGCATTGGCAATAGCCCCTGTTGTGGTGATGCCGGCCATCGATCCTGCAGGGCGCGCAGTTGCGTAGAGATGGTCAATGACCTGCTGGTAGTTCCAATCCGGAAATTCGCTGCGGATGAGCGCGACCACACCGGTCACGTTGGGTGTTGCCATCGAAGTGCCGCTTAAGTAGCTGTAAGGCACCGTGCCGCCCGATGTGTAGGTACTTGCTATATCTACGCCTGGTGCACCAATGTCCACTGAGGTGGCGCCGTAGTTTGAGAAACTTGCGCGTAAGTCGTTGTTGTCGGTGGCGGCAACCGAGATAACGTTCGGTAAATTGTAGTTTGAGGGGTAGTGAGGAATATTGTCATTGTTGGTGCCGTCGTTCCCCGCCGCGGCCAAGAACACGTGGTCGGCGTCGCGCGCGGCCGCGATCGAGTCATAGAGCGCCTGTGAGAAACCACCGCCGCCCCAACTGTTATTGGAGATGGTAGCGCCCATTTGCACGGCGTAATCAAGAGAGGCGATGCCACCAGAAGTCGTGCCACCCTGCGGGCCTAGAAAGCGCAGAGCCATGATCCTGCATTGCTGGACCACACCGACAATCCCTTCATTGTTATTTGCTTCAGCACAAATGGTGCCCGCCACGTGGGTGCCATGACCTCCTTCATCTCGCGGGTCGCCGTCATTGTCATAAAAATCGTAGCCATAGACATCATCGACGAAGCCGTTGCCGTCATCGTCCACGCCATTGCCTGCGATCTCTCCAGTGTTGACCCACATGTTATTGGCTAAGTCTGGGTGATCCCAGACGACGCCTTCATCAATGACCGCGATAATCAGATCTGGATCACCCGTTTGGATATTCCAGGCTTCAAGCACGTCCATGTCGGCATCGGGTGTACCCGACAGTCCGGCTACGGCCTGTCCGCTATTATCGATGGCGTACAGGAGATCGTAGTAGGTGTCGTTGGTCGCTTTTTGAACACGGTAATCGGGTTCTGCATACTCAACAAAGGGAAGTTTAGAGAGCGCTCTTACTGCTTTATTGACAGATTGATTAGGCTTTAGCTTGAGCTTTTCTAATCCCTTTACAATACGGTATTCGCGTTTGGACAGGGCATTGACTAAGCCGCGCGCGCGCGCTTTATTACTCGCGTTTGCGGATGGCCTAAACTTAACGATGACAGCGTCGGGTGCGTAGCCGCCCGAAGCGTGTTGAACAAGGCCGCTATGAGGTAGGTCTTCGGGTTGCGCGTAACTGTGAAATGACTGTGTTAGCAGGACTATTAAAGTGGCTGTAACGGACCCTAGACGTAATTTGGTAAGTATGTGCATGGCGCCGCACTCCCAACGTATTATCCGACCCAGCCCCATCCTCTCTCTGGTTTCGGAAATTTTAGAAGTGCATCCATGCAACTCTGAGACTAACAACCTGCAGCTATTATTCAAACTATCGAGTTGACGATAATGAGAACTTGGTCTCAGGCTGAGAGAGTCGAGCAGAGTTAGTCTGTATTTGGGTGTCCATTCTTCTCATCGCCAGCCGATGTAACAACCTCGACCTGATGCCTGTAATGCCGCGGGTCCGAACCCTAAGGGGGAAATTACACGAATACGGTTATTGTCTGGGCCATGTATTTAGGGGGCGCGCAAAAGCAATGACGATCGCATTCTTCCGCTTTTCGGTCTGTTGGCGCCCATTTCGCGTTATGGTGACGTTGCGGTAGAAACCTCTGGCGCAATCAACGTGCAACTAGAAATGGGAATAAATAATGATAAACAAAGTAATGTTAGCCGTAGTACTTTGCTTTTCTCCGCTGTTGGTGAGTGCAGAAAATCAGGATTTTGAGAATTTTATTGACGCACAACTCGTCGTCAGTGACATCAGTATGACTGAGGACGGCATGGTCATTACCTACGAAGGGAATGTTGGTAAAGATGGCCTAGTGCACGCGACCCACAACATGACCTCGACCAACGAAGAGAGTACTAGGGGTTACTTTACGGGCACCGTACAGGCGATTAATGACGCCGGTGAGCTTGAGAAAAGTGCGACCTTAGGTCTGTGGTCGCGCAGTGGCACGATGCTCAAGGTTTACGGGTTTGACGATGATAATACCAGCCGTATTCTGCACATTGCCGATGTCGACTTAAAAGGCAAAATCAACAAGGTTCGCGTCTGGGAACTCGACTAGCGATCACTGATTGTTGACTGAGTGAACGTGGGGCTGCCTCCGGTGGCCTTACGCTGACCCTCAAGTTGCGAGCGACCTTATGCATGCGACGGAGGGCGTTCTCGCACGCTTCATTCTAATGCTGAGTTTCTTATGTTCCCTGACGATCATTCCACCCCCGAGCAAGTTGACCGACGGGTTCGCGCATGGCTTCAGCGGTTTGTCGTAGGACTTAACCTGTGTCCGTTTGCGCGACCGGTGGTGAGTTCTGAGGCACTGCGCGTCGTGGTGTGTGAGGCAACCCAGCACCAAGACATCACCGCCGTATTTATGACCGAGCTTGACTTGATTCAACGGTCGCCGGAGTCAATAGTCGCCACCACCCTTTTAGCGATTCCTTACGCGCTCCTCGATTTTGAGGAGTACTTGGATTTTGTTGACGATGCCGAGTCGCTGCTTGAAGAGGTGGGGCTCAGTGGTGTTATCCAGCTGGCCAGTTTTCATCCGGAGTATCGATTTGAAGGCGAGCCCGCGGCGTCTGCTGGGCACTACACTAATCGCGCACCCTTTCCGCTGATCCACTTTCTACGCGAAGAAATGGTGACACGCGCACTCGATCAATTTCCTGATTCTGAGCAGATTCCTCAGCGCAATATTCAAAGGTTAGAGGCGATGGGGGTTGCCACAATCGAGGAGATGCTGAAAAGCCTGCCCTGAACGCTGGCACTAACGTCGGTGTGTTCCGCACTCATTCGCCACCACTGATCAGCCACTGGCCATTCCCTCTTGGCGGTCAGCGCATTTTTGAGTTTTTGGAGGCCTTCAGGGGAGATTAGCCGCACCGGGGGCACGAAGTGGGCGCCAGAGTACTCAAGCAACGGCAGGCGGCTTTCCTGCCGTTACTTGGGTGCGGGTAGAGGGTGACGATCTAGAAATTAACGATCATTTTGCCCGTATTAGAGCCCTTGAACAGACCAATAAAGGCGTCTGGTGCCTGGTCTATGCCGTTGTAGACCGTTTCTTTAGTGATGATCTGGCCACTCGTGACCCAGCCTTCCATATCGCGGCGAAACTGATCTGCAAGATGATCGAAGTGGTTCACAATAAACCCACGCAGGGTCAGTCCAAGACCAATGGCCATCGATAAGTTGTTCGGTCCGGGGCGAGGCGCGGTATCGTTGTACGTTGCTATGGCACCACACAGGGCAATGCGACCGAACGGGCGCATCGACATGATCGCCGCTTGCAAGTGTTCGGCACCGACGTTGTCAAAGTACACGTCTAATCCGCCGGGGGCCAACGCTTTGAGGTGGCCCAAAATACTGCCGTTGTTGTAGTTAAAGGCGTGGTCAAAGCCGAGTTCAGTGGTCAAGAGCGCCACCTTGTCATCGGAGCCGGCACTGCCAATCACTGTGCAGCCTTTGAGTTTGGCGATCTGTCCAACAATGCTGCCCACGGCGCCTGCGGCGCCAGAAACGAAGACCGTTTCACCGTCCTTGAGTGCACCGACTTCGAGCAGGCCGGCATACGCTGTCATGCCCGGCATACCTAAGGCACCGAGGTACTGAGAGGCGGGCGCGACAATATCGCCAAGTCGTTTGACACCTTCAGCGGACTCAGTAAACGCCTCTCTCCAGCCAAACATACTGCTGACGTAGTCGCCTTCTTTGAAGTCAGGGCTTGCGGACTTTGTGACCTGACCAATGCAGCCACCGGTGAGTACTTCGCCAATTTGAAACGGAGGCACGTATGACTTTCGGTCGATCATTCTTCCGCGCATGTAGGGGTCGACCGACATACTGAGATTTTTTACCTGAATCTGTCCGGCCTGTGGCTCAGGAATATCGATATCAACGATTTGAAAATCTTCGATCGTGGGCATACCTTCAGGGCGTGTAGTTAGTGCGACAGCTTTTGCGTGCATGTTCGGTCTCTCTTATTGTCTTGGTGTGTTGTGGATGGATGAACGCGCTCACTAAGACGGGCTTTTAACTCCCCGTTTTAGCATGACGTCAATCGACTCAGCGACCATGCTACCAATACTGGCGCGGTGAAAAGACTTTTTATTTTCGCTTAAGACGAATGCCGCCAGCTCTCGCTGAGCGTATTGCTCATCGAGGGCTCTAATGATATTACGGTTAAGCCACCCTCAGCCCTTTATCGCGGGTCTTAGAAGACCAACAACGATCGAGCGCTGACGGTTTCGTGCGCAGACCCTCGGTATTGCGCATAGCACGCCAGACGTTATTTTAGCGGCGCGAGGATATGCGTAACCTTTTTCTCCTCTGCCCACTGATTGATGGCCGCCAGCTCTCGCTGAGTAATGTCACTGAGCTCTGCCCTCGCGACCATCCATTGCGCTTTGAGGTCCGAGAGACGCTGAAGAGAACCCTCAGAAACGGGGGCCCCTGCGCGATCTATGACGTCGAACACATGGCGAATATGGACGTCGAGCATGGGCGGCATGCTGTCCTCGTCCTCATAGGTCTTGTAACCCGTCTGTGTCACACGATTTTCCCAAGCGTTAATCTGACTTATCGCGGCACTCGATAAGTCAGAAAGTACTGTGCTGTCGCCATTGTCGCGCACCAGTGCCTCAATACGGGTGCGGGCGCGTCGCGCATTATCCAGTGCCGTTAACAACGCATTGAGCATGTCAGCGGTCTCTGAGCGCTTTGCGTCGAGGAACGCGTAATCGGCAGGTGTGGCCTCGACACGGGGGTCGGGCGACAGCACGAAGTCGGTGGTGTCAGAGTGGTCTCCAAGAGACACTGAGACCGAGTACTGCCCGGGCGTGACAGTGGCGCCACTGAAGCCTGCAAAGAGACGAATGTCGTCGATGCAGGTCAGTCCTTCTCTGCGCATGTCCCACACCCATTGATTCAGGCCGGGTTCCACGGTTGGGTAGCTCATTGTGTATGCCAGTCTGGGTGTCATATTTCCCGTAACACAACGGTCAAAGTCATTAGCGTCGCTTGAGTAACTGCGGACAAGATTTCCTTGTGCATCACTAATACGAATAGACAGCGGCCCTTGAACCTCACCGGTAATGGCGTAGGAAATGACCACACCGGATGGGGGGTTCGCGCCTTCATTGGCACCGGCCCAGCTTCCCCAACGCATTAGCGAGGTGGGTTTGGGTGCGTAGACGTGCAAGCGTTTGTCGGCCAGCGCGTCGTCAAGTTGGCGGATCACGGTCAGCTCATCAAGCGCCCAAAATCCGCGGCCTTGTGTCGCCGCAATAAGGGTGCCTTGCCGCACCCTCAAGTCTGTAATAGGTACGGTG
>JAQXEB010000065.1 GCA_029251065.1 Luminiphilus sp. | reverse complement strand
GACAAAGCCGCTAATTTATCAACACTCATGCCGTGGAGACTCACAGTCACCTTGACGGTCTCACTCACACTGCCGCCTGTTTTTAAGGCGTCAAGCTGCGATGCGCTAAGCGTTGCTTGTACCACTGCTGTCGGAAATTTACCGACCTCAAACAACATGCGCTGAAGCCGTTCATTACGAATGCCAACACCGGTCTCAACCGACGTTAAGTCGATCGAAAGAGCGACTCGACCCGCGTCTGAAATACTGCCTGTTACTTGCTCGAATACGTTGTTTTCACCAATGCTGTTGTTCTTGATCGACACAAACCCGACGCGGGACGACGCTGTGAGGTCCCAGCCAGCGTGCGCGGAGCCCGTCATAACGAGGGTGATTAACAAAGTGGCGGCTTGTACGAAAAATGATCGGCTCATTGAAAGCACTCGTTAACAAGTAAAGAAGAAGTAGGTTATAGCGCTGACCACGTCACACCTGCAAGTGCCCGTTTCGGCGATTATGCGTGGGCTCGACTGTGCGTGGGCTCGACTCGGCCCTATATGTCGGCGAGGTTGCCCTTGGACTCCAGCCACTCTCGACGATCGCTCGACCGCTTCTTGGCCAACAGCATGTCAAACATACTGTTGGTGTCGTCGTCTGCATCAAGCACCAGCTGAACCAGTCGGCGGGTGTCGGGCAACATGGTTGTCTCGCGAAGCTGAGACGGGTTCATCTCTCCCAGACCCTTGAAGCGCTGGACGTTGGGTTTTGCGCGTGAATTTTCCGCTGCAATACGCTCTAAGATGCCGTTTTTTTCAGGCTCGTCGAGCGCGTAGTAAACGTCCTTACCCACATCCACGCGGTACAGGGGCGGCATCGCAACATAGACGTGTCCGGCGCGCACCAGTGGCCTAAAGTGGCGAAGAAAGAGTGCACAGATCAGCGTCGCAATGTGCAGTCCGTCCGAATCCGCGTCGGCCAAAATGCAAACTTTTTGATAGCGCAAACCCTCGAGGTCGTCGCTTGCGGGATCAATACCCAGCGCCACCGAAATATTGTGTACTTCTTGAGACGCCAGTATTTCGCTCGCGTCGACCTCCCAGGTGTTGAGGATTTTCCCCCGCAACGGCAAGATCGCCTGGAACTCGCGGTCTCGAGCCTGCTTTGCGGAACCACCCGCAGAGTCACCCTCCACCAAAAACAGTTCGCTTCGTGCAGGGTCTTCCACCGTACAGTCGGCGAGCTTACCCGGCAGCTGCGGGCCCGAAACCACTTTCTTACGAACGACCGTTTTTGCCGATCGCATGCGCGCTTGTGCGCGGTTTATACAAAGATCAGCAATCAGCTCCGCGTCAGACGTGTGCTGGTTAAGCCAAAGTGCGAAGGCGTCTTTTGCGACGCCCGAGACGAACCCGGCAGCCTCGCGCGATGACAGACGCTCCTTAGTCTGACCTGAGAACTGAGGATCGGCCAACTTCGAGGACAACACATAGCAACAGCGATCCCAGACGTCTTCCGCAGTCAACTTAACGCCGCGCGGAAGCAGATTTCGTATTTCACAAAAATCTCGCATCGCTTCTAATAAGCCTGAGCGAAGACCGTTAACGTGGGTCCCGCCTTGCGCCGTCGGAATGAGGTTCACGTAAGACTCTGCGGTGATCTCGCCACCCTCGGGCAACCACTGAATAGCCCAATCGACGGCCTCTGTCTCACCGGAAAATGTATTCGTAAAGGGCTCTTCAGGAATAACGATGTAATCGATGGTGGCATCGGCGAGGTAATCCGAGATTCCGTCCTCATAATACCACTCTTGCTTTTCGCCTTTCTTCTCATCGGTTAGTGTGACGCGAAGACCGGGACACAAAACAGCCTTGGCGCGGAGTGCGTGAATAAGCCGAGCCAGTGCAAAGGTGGCTGTGTCAAAAAATGTTTCGTCTGGCATGAAGCGTATGCCAGTCCCCGTATTGCGCTTGCCACACTGACCTGTGACGGTCAGGTCCTCGACTTTGTCACCGTTCTCAAACGCCATAGCGTAGACGTTACCGTCTCGACGAATCGTGATGTCGAGGCGCTTGGAAAGTGCGTTGACGACTGAAACACCGACGCCGTGTAGGCCACCACTAAACTGATAGTTCTTATCTGAAAATTTACCGCCGGCATGGAGCGTCGATAAAATAACCTCAACACCCGGCTTCTTTTGCTCGGGGTGCAAGTCCACTGGCATTCCACGGCCGTTGTCGGTAATGCTAATGCCGCCATCGGCATGCATCACAACGTCGATCTGATTGGCGTGGCCCGCCAACGCTTCGTCCACTGAGTTGTCGATCACCTCTTGCGCGAGGTGATTGGGTCGCACGGTATCGGTGTACATACCCGGTCGCTTGCGCACAGGCTCAAGACCGGTCAATACCTCAATGGCATCTGCGTTGTATTGCGTCATTGCGTAGGACTACCTTGATTCAGTGAGACGATCTGCGGCGTTAGTGCCGGGTCTGACTAATGATAACCCGAGGAACCCGAGAGAGGACGGTTCTCCTCATCACAAATGCGTAATACTTGAGTCTCAATGTGGCCATTGGGCTGCAAAACAATGCGGCGATAACCCGGCTGCTTATCGTCCAAGGCGAAATCTTGGGACCCAGGCGCAAATTGGATGCACGTGGAAGGGGTCGTGAGCATTCGGACACCACTGACCACGGCGTCACTCTCTTGATGCACGTGACCACTGACGACGACGACCCGATTTGAGAGTGTTTGCATGATGGATAACGCAGCAGACGCGTTTGAAACCGCTTGCTCATCCAACCATGCTGACTGCAAGGCCCGCAGCGGATGGTGCGTTGCGATGAGCAGTGACTTGCCACCCGCCACCGCGTCAGCCACTGCGCGCCGCAACGCCTCGAGCTCCGCCGAGGAGAAATAACCACCGACTTTCCCCGCAACTTGTGTCTCGAGCATGAGTACATCCCAATGGCGCCCAATAATCCGTCGCTTGAGATGCTCGCGATAGGCGCCTTGTTGCGCACTGACGTCGTCGTGATTGCCCGGCAGCCACAACGTGGGCACTCGATCATGAAAGAATTCATTGAGCTGTTCGTAGGCAGCGGCCTGACCGTCGGCAGCAATATCGCCCGTGACCAGTACGCAGTCGGGTTGTTGGCCCGCCAACGCCGCATCAATGACCTGTCTTGCCGAGCGCGCAGTGTTCATGCCAAGCAATGTGCCATCGCTATCGCCGGTCAGGTGCGTGTCGGTCACCTGAACAAGGGTCATGTGCTCCGCGGAGTCGCCGAGTGTGACATCACCGATCAAAAGTGCACTACGGGTCATTGTCGACCTCAAAGACTGTCTCATCCGCGTGAGCGCTCGACAAACACAGGCTCAGTAACTCTGAAATAAACTGGTTTTGCTGACGCTTTTCATCGGGCTGGTGCATGTCCGAATTGGGATAGTCGTAACGCGACTCCAGGCGACGGCCCGATCGATGTTTGACCACTTCGGCCATGGAGACGTCGTGATACATGCGAAGGAACAACTTAGAATCCATTAACGCAGGCAACTGAGGCGCGTGATATTGAATCGCCATCGATGTCGTGTGACGGTCACGCTCAATCACCGTCAGCACCACACGCCGCGGACCCAAACGAAAGCGACGCTCATTAGAGCGCTGGTAATCGGGAAAAAGCTGCAACAGACGCGCATAGTTGGCCTCACACAGCGCATGAAGCTCTGTGAGATCCATTCTAAAGCGTCGTTTACTCCGACTCTTTTGCACCCAGCATCCCTCGTTTAAAGCCGCCACTAACTCTGTGGTTTCTCAAGAAGTGTATCAATCAATTCCACAAATTGTGTCGATACAGAAGATGAACGTATTTTCGCCGTCCATACGTATAGGATGTTAAACTTGTTTTTGTTTTATCGCCAAAGACCCCAGCAAGGAAGATTGTATGCCCCGTTCTGTCACTCGCCGCGCTCTGACCACCGTAATTGTGGGGACGTTGCTCACCTTGGCGCACATGGCCTCAAGCGAGAGCCTCTTAGATGTTTACGAGATCGCGCTCGATAACGACGCGCAGCTCAGGGCTGAAACAGCGCGGTATCGCGCTGACTTAGAACTCAAAACACTGTCGCTGGCACCCTTACTGCCGCAAGTGCGGGCCGGCGCATCACGCGCCCTTCGCGACTCGCAGAACACCAGACTCACCATCACAGAGTTCCAAGGCGGCCAAGTGGTCATTGATGAAGTGACCAACGGGTCGCGCACGTTCACCAACAACTACGACGTTAGCTTGTCTCAAACCTTGTTCGATCTCTCCGCTTGGTTTGACTGGAAGGCAGGCAGTAACCGCAGCAACCAAGCTGCGTCAACACTGGCTGCCGCTCAGCAGAATCTTATTGTTAGAGTCTCCGAAGCTTATTTTGGTGTGTTGCGGGCACAAGACAACTTGAGTGCAGCAAAGGCGCAGGAGCGTGCGCTGTCACGCCAACTTGAGCAAACGCGCCAGCGGTTTAATGTGGGACTCATTGCCATTACAGACGTTTA
>JAQXEB010000064.1 GCA_029251065.1 Luminiphilus sp. | reverse complement strand
AGGAGCCGCAGCTGTCGGTGTCTGTCAGTAACTTGTGCGTTTAGCTTGAGGGACGGCAAGTGGGTCTGCGCATGTATCACGGGCAACCCGATAAGCCCATGGTCATTTACGCACACGGTGGTGGCTTTGTCATTGGTAGCCTGGAGACGCACGACCGATTCTGTCGCGCCTTAAGTGTTGGTAGCGGCTGCAGCTTGGTGTCAATCGACTACCGGCTCGCACCGGAGTACACATTCCCCGCCGCCCACGATGATTGCTTGGACGCCACAGAGTGGGTGATTGAAAATCTCGAAAATCTTGCGCCTAACAACGGTCTTTTTATTTTAGCGGGCGACAGTGCGGGCGGTAACATTGCAATTGCATCGACGCTTGCACTTCAACACCGCCACGGCATTGCGGGCTGTCTTGCGATCTACCCCGCGACGCAACACTACATAAGTGATCTACCCTCGCATACAGAGCATGCGAAATCGGGTCTCGTTCCTGCGCGTAATATGCGATGGTTCTGTAACACTTACCTCGACTCAATGGCGCCTGCAGACCCTGTCTTGGAGCGTATTTTCCCTGGCCGGCGAACGTCACTGAATCACTTCCCAAGAACACTAATTATCACCGCTGAGCGCGATCCTATTCGCGACGATGGTGCCCGCTTCGCGGTCCGGTTGCATCGATCGAGTCGCAAAATCACCTACAAGCACTTGGATCATGCAAGTCACGGATTTGTTTGTTCAGAGGGAGACTCAGAACATTTTCAAAAAGCCGTCAGCATTGCAAGCCAATGGCTAGCAATACCGCTTACTCTGAGATCGCCTCAAGAACATTGAGAATTTCTGATTTCTCAAGCTGCCGTGGACAAAAATAACCATCACCCTCGTCCATTGCCGCCTCGGCAATCGCATCGAAGGCATCGCGCTTAATACGCGCGTCGGTCGGCGCGATCCCAACATCGGCAATCAGCTGCTCAACCTCGGTAATAAATGCTCTGGCACGTGTTTCGGGATGGCCCGAATCAGAAACGCCGGTGGCCACGGCGAGCTCCGCCAACCGCTCCACGGCGGTCTCCCCATACAGGGTGAGAACGTGGGGCAGTACGAGGGCGTTAGCGTGACCGTGCGGAACACCAAAATTGGCACCCAGTTGGTGAGCAATCGCATGCACATTACCCACGTTGACCTGATTAATAGCAACTCCTGCATTATAGGCCGCCAGCGCCATGCCCTCGCGTGCGTCCATATTGCCCGGCTCATCGCAGGCTAAGCGCAACCATCGGAAAACGCCCTGCACCGAAATACGACCCATTTCTGTTCGGTTACCACGCTCCCACGTCGAGATATAAGCCTCAATACCGTGGGTGAGTGCATCAATGCCGGTTGCCGCAGTGATCGGCTTTGGTAGGCCCACCATTAAACATGCATCGAGAGCGACCGCTTTTGGATGGATCGCCTCACCGCCAATAATTTCTTTCTTGTGCGTCGTTTGATTGGTAATTACAGCGCCCATAGTGGCTTCGCTACCCGTGCCCGAGGTGGTGGGTATCACAAACAATGGCGCGGCTTCGTCAGGTGAATTCCCCATGCCTGGCCACTTCGTCATATCGCCATCGCTGTACTTTCTCAACGCAATGACCTTGGCGCAGTCAATCGATGAGCCACCTCCGACTGCAACAATGGCCGTTGCGCCTGACTCGCGCAGTATTCGCGCACCGGCTTCGACATGCGCATAAGTAGGGTCGGGATCGACTTGGTCGTACCACGTCAGCGTCACACCGTCGCGATTCAGTCCGGCGACAGCCTCATCAGCAAGCCCCAAGTCGCGAAGCGCTTTATCGGTGACCACAAGGACCGACGTATGTCCTAACTCCACAATTCGGTCGCACAATCGCGCGCAACTCGCCTTACCCACGAATGCCATGTATTGCCCTTTGGCTTTACCCGCAATGACTTTTGCCATAGCAAAGAAAAAGCGATTTTTCAGCTTTCGAAGAAACATTGGTTTAGCCATATTTACCTCTGACATTGTGGTCATCCGCAGTTACGCCCGCGATGCCTTTGATGTTATGTTTTTTTAACAGTAACTCTAAGGACGATTCAGCGCTACCATGTCATATCACTATGTTCACATCGAAGACCCCCAAACACTGACCCTTCAAGAAGACGATGACTTAAGCTGCGCGGCCGACGAGGTCGTTATTGATGTTGCGTATGCAGGTATTAACCGTGCTGACGTCCTCCAGCGCATGGGTTTTTATCCGCCGCCACCAGACGCGAGCCCGGTCATGGGACTCGAGGTTTCCGGCGTTATTCGGCAAGCAGGCGCCGACAGTGGTTTTACTCAAGGAGAATCTGTCTGTGCCTTGGTGCACGGCGGGGGCTACGCCACGCAGGCGATTGCAAAAGCGGCCTGCACACTGCGTATACCGAGGGGTATTGATATGAAGATGGCGGCTTGTCTGCCCGAGGCGTTTCTAACCGTCTGGTACAACGTGATTGTCCGTGCGGGCCTCAAGGCTGGGGAAACTCTGCTGGTTCACGGCGGTGTCAGCGGGATCGGAAATATTGCCGTTCAGCTCGCCAAGTCGATGGACTGTCGCGTGATTGCGACGGCGGGGTCACCCGAAAAATGCCAGTTACTTAACACCATCGGCGCCGATATCAGCTTGAACTACAAAGAGACCACGCTTGCAGAGCAATGTGAGGCACACGGCGTCATGGGCGCGGTCGATGTTGTTCTAGACATGGTGGGCGGCGACTTCGAACAATTTAACCTCGAGTGCCTCGCCGTCGATGGAAGAATCGCCTGCATTGGTCTCATGCGCGGAGGTCAGGCGACCATTGACCTCACCCAACTGCTCATGAAACGTGCAACTCTGAGCGGCAGCACGCTCAGACGCTTAACCCCACAAGAGAAGGCGCGTTGTTTTAACGAAGTCAATGAGCACATGATGCCTTTGGTGGAGACGGGGCGCATGACCCCGCTTATGGACAAAACGTTCGCATTAAACGAGGCTTTGGCGGCACAGGAGTACATGGCATCGGGCACTCATGCCGGCAAACTTCTCCTTCAATGCGACTAAGCGGTTGCGCCCGATGAGCGCTCCCTGAGCAAACAAAAGGTTAATCCCGACACGGCCCCCGTCGCTGAATGCGCGAGTAATCCTGCGGTGGTGCGGCCAGAAGCCACCAGTACGCCGCTTTGCCCCAGAGCAGTATCGAAGGCGAGATAAACCGCCATCAACGAGAGCCCCCCCACTGCGGTATAGAGCCCACGCAATGTCAAACGCTGATACTGACCCGATCGAACCAGACGCAGCAACAATAGAAAAGCGACACTTTGCACCACCAGATAAATTGGTAAATACAGTGTGGCCAAGCCCATCCATTCGGTCACTATCATGTCAAAGCGGTCGTTCAGCGACACCTCAATACCAAACCCCACAAGCGTCGCCGCGCTTACCGAGGTGTTAATTAAAATACTGAGTGTGTATCCCAGCAGCACAGCGATAAGAAGGTTTGCAATCAACCTCATGGCTTCATCCAGTTCATAGCTCTACAGAGAATGGGATGTTGCGCTATAGTCACTCGACAATCCAGTTTAGGAACACTTGCTATGCTTACTAATAGCCTTCGCAGCGCCGCAATAGCTGCGCTAATCGCGACACTCAGCCCGTTTTCACTGGCAAGCTTGCAGACACAAACCATCGCAGAAGGCCTCGATACCCCTTGGTCTATCGCTGAGTTGCCCGACGATCAGGGCTTTCTCATTACCGAACGTCCGGGTGGGCTTAAGCACCTCTCAGCTACTGGCGAAATGACGGCCGTCGACGGCGTACCCAGCGTTTATGCCGAACGCCAAGGGGGCCTCTTCGACGTCGTGCTCCACCCAAACTTTTCAAACAACCAAACTATTTTTCTCGCCTATGCGGCAGGCTCTGAAGAAAGCAATCGCACCACCGTTGCGCGCGCTGTCATCGCAGGCGGCTCGCTCAAAGACCTATCAGTGATCTTTGAGGTCACGCCCAATAAGCGTGGTGGCGGCCACTTTGGCGGACGCATGGCGTTCTTGTCAGATGGCACGCTTTTATTAAGTGTGGGCGAAGGCTACACCTTGCGCGAGGACGCGCAGAAAACAACGAGTCAACTGGGTAAGTTACTCCGCATGACCGAATATGGAGAAGCGCCGTCAGACAATCCGTTCAAAGACGCCCCTTTCGTCTACAGCTACGGTCATCGGAACCCGCAAGGGCTTATTGTTGATGGGGCAAGCGAAACCATTTGGATGACGGAGCATGGCCCCAAGGGCGGCGACGAGCTCAATCGTGTGGAACCAGGAAAAAACTACGGCTGGCCCGCAATCACCTACGGTGTCGATTACTCTGGAGCCATTATTTCGCCGTTTACTGAGGCCCCCGGTATGGAACAGCCCGTCACTTACTGGGTACCCAGCATTGCGACATCTGGGTTGGCACTTTATACCAGCGACGTCATACCAAGCTTGACCGGAAAATTATTGGTCGGTGGATTGAAATCCAAAAGTATTGTTGCGGTTGACGTATCCAGCGCCACCCCAGTACTGAGCGAACCCTTCCCTAATATTGAGGTGCGCGTTCGCGACGTGAGAGCACTGCGCGACGGATCCGTAGCCGTGATTAATGAAGAAGGTGGCACCGTTATTCGCATTAGCCCCGCCGCTGAGGAGTAACGCGTCGGCTACACCGTCGTTACGGGCTCGAGTTTGCGATCTCTTTCGTTCACTTCGAGGCGCCCCGTAGTCGCCCAGCGCCTGCGAATACCGGGCGATGGAGACAGGTAAAAAAGGTCTCCGTTCTGTCCTGTCAGCGTCAGTGGTACGCCATTGGCTCGAGCGATGGCGGCATTGGCTTGCATGTGGCGCTGCTCGCCGTGAACAGGGATAGAGAGCTTCGGCTTTAACGCTCGGTATAAGTCTGCCAACTCGTCCTCGCACGGGTGACCTGACGCATGAAGCGTGGAAGCAGCCTCGTCAGCATGAATGACAGCCACACCACGGTCTTTGAGTCCCTCAATCAAGCGGTGCACGTTTTCCTCATTTCCAGGAATAGTCTTGGATGAAAAGATGACCGTATCGCCCTCGCCCAGCGACAGGTGTGGATGGGTGTCCATCATTAGTCGATGAAGCGCCGCGCCGACTTCGCCTTGGGTTCCAGTCGCTACCGCCAGCACCTCTTTTTCGGGCAGATAACCCAGGTGCTCGGCGTCTATAATGGGTACTTTGGGCTCAAATACACCCGTGTTCTTTGCCGAGCGAACCATGATATCCAGCGATCTTCCGAGCAAACCCACACGCCGATCCGATACAAAAGCCGCGCGAAAACAACTCTGAACTCGAGCCACGTTACTGGCAAAGCAGGCGATCACTACACGACCCTTGAGCGTCGAGACCAATTTCACAAGCGCGTCACCCACCTCGCCTTCCGTCGGTGAACGTCCAGGTTTTAGGGCATTGGTGGAGTCACAAATGACAGCATCGACACCACGCTCGGCAATAGAAGACCAGGCGTTTGGAGACCACGGACTTCCTATCACCGGACGCGTATCGATTTTCCAGTCTGCCGTGTGAAGTACTCGGCAGTCTTTTGACTCCAAAAGCAGTGCACACGTCTCGGGTGTTGAGTGGGTGATGGGTAGCCAGGTGACATCAAATTCCCCGATCGTATGCGTTTCGCCGGGAAGTACCTCTATGAGTGGCTCGGGCGACGGCGAACCTCGCCACGCCGATTTTTTACGAAGCACTGCCGCAGCAAAAGGCGTCGCATACACCGGGCAACGCAGGGCTTGCCAAAGGTAAGGTACGGCGCCGAAGTGGTCTTCATGGGCATGGGTGATGATCAACCCATCAAGTTTGTCGCGTTGGTTTGCGATAAAACTTGGGTCAGGCATCTGGATACTGGGGCGGCCTCTATGATCGCCCATTGCCTGCTCAAAGGTGATACCACAATCGACCATGAGCCAACGGTTATTGGATGAAAACAGGTTCAAGTTCATCCCAATCTCACCACAACCACCCAACGGCAAGAACGACACGGCATTACTCTGACTGCTCAACGGTCCAACCCGGGGTTGTAACGGGTTACCATCGGTAGCCTACGCGAAGATTATAAGACTGATCGACCGACTCTTTACCCGCCGCAGCGGCACCGTCGTAATCCAGTCTAAATTCTGCGGCGGCTTCCAACCCAAAGAAAAACGGGAAGCCGAAGCCAACTGTAGTGTCCAGAATAAGGCTGTTATCGTCGCTGACGTTTAAAATACCCACGTGCGTCAAATAGATTTTTGAATCACCGCCTAAAATTTCACTTTCCCCGGTGATGTTCCAGTTTGCAGCGAGATACTCCGTATCGTCGGCGTCAAAGAAGTCCGTGTCGACCCAGACAAAACCGAGTTCACTATCGAGCTTTCCCCAGGCACTATCAAACAACTTGCGTCCGTAATACGGCCCCAGGTAACTGCGTAAGCGAATATCTGTAAATTTATCCGCTTCAACCGAGGCATTGACTCCGAGGTAATGGTTTGACCAATCCTCAAGGTAATAGTCGTACTTGGTGACCAACTGCCAGTTATCTGCCGACGACTCGCGCGACCGCGTTACCGTATCGGATACCTCGGTGTCGCTTGACACGGCCACGCTCGCTTGGTCCTGCTCGATGCTGGCGCGCAACGTGAAACGGTCACGAGTACTGTCAAATTGGGTATTGATGGCCACATCCAGTTGGTCAGAAGCGGTATTACCGCGGGCCACAGTGAATGCTGCTGAGGCCAGCCCCTCCCAGGCGTAGCCCTGACCCATTTCCCAAGGCTCTGGGTTCAACTTATCAATGTCTGTGAGCTTAATCACTTCGCCATCGGATAAGGCTAAAATTCCGCCGGTTACAATGAGTGGGGCTGCCTCAACACGGCGACCGTCCTTTAAAAGTAGTAATGACAGAGATCGATCATCTGGGGATGCTTCAATGTCTCTGACGAGCGTCGCGTCGATCTTCAGCTCACTACTAAAACTCGTATCGAGTGTCAGTTGGTCAACTCGGTAATCGACAATATTCGCAAAAATCACCGAACCGTCGTGCAGAATCACGCGCGCATTGTTGATCGCCCTCGCCTCGACAGAAAACAAGAGCATCACTAGGAAACAAAAAGAGAATTTCACTGATAGCGACCAATCAGCAGATTGATCGAGGTATCGCGGTACAATAGTCATGAAATGAGTCTGCATTGGATTCATCGATAAGCCGAGACACGCAAGACGCTGACCATCAACGTGGAGGACTCAACATGCCGGAAGGTGGTTAGGTTACCAGTTGCGATCTATTTGTCATCGGCGCAGGTTCGGGGGGCGTCCGAGCTTTCCGAGTCGCTGCGAGTTTAGGCGCAAGGGTCTTTGTGGCCGAAGACCTCTATCTCGGCGGAACCTGTGTCAACGTGGGCTGTGTCCCTAAGAAGCTCTACGTTTATGGCAGTGAATTTGGCAAAGCATTCCAAGACGCCTCGGGGTTTGGGTGGCGCGTGACTGACGCCACGTTTGATTGGCCGACGCTACGCGACAACAAATCGCGTGAAATCAGCCGACTCAATAGCATTTACGAGCGCTTGCTCGACGGATCAGGAGCAACAGTGCTCAACGGCCGGGCAAGGGTGATGGGGCCTCACACCGTCGATGTCGACGGCGTTGAGTACCGGGCAGAGCG
>JAQXEB010000063.1 GCA_029251065.1 Luminiphilus sp. | reverse complement strand
CTAAATCCAGATGACTACGACGTTTTTGTCGTGAAATCACGTGTCCACTTTCGTCGAGGATTCGATGAAACCGGCTACGCTAAAACAATTATGGTGGTAGATGCCCCCGGAGACTGGTTTGGAACAACGCGCCTTAATGCGTTGGACTACCAATACGCGCCAATAGACAGCCTTTACCCGTTCCAAGACCAATAAGCAGAGACGAACAATAAGCGCCCTAGGTTGGCAGTGAGCGACTAAAAAGGATCAACAGGATCAGAAACCAAGCCTGTAAAAGGTAAGCAACTGCACTAAGCGACTGAAATTGGTGGAGCCAGGCGGGATCGAACCGCCGACCTCAACACTGCCAGTGTTGCGCTCTCCCAGCTGAGCTATGGCCCCAAATCACGTGATACTTGAGTGACGGGCGCAAGTATATCCACATTTATTTAGGACGGCTAACCTTCTGGCCCACTTTTCTCTCGCATCCTACGTAAAAGCCATTTACGCGGGTCATAACGGAGACGAACGGCGGAGCCCACCCCTGCAAACACCGCCTCTGCTCTCCTCTGCTCGCGTCCCCTCGCTCCCGCGCGTCGCACTTAATTGCGCCACTCCAGTTTTCAGATGCCCGGCGCGAGCGGTCAAACCAAGGATTGATAACCATCGACGTCAACGCTACATTGATCGCGTGCATGTATTTCTAAGAACTGCCTGCAACATAAAAAAATATACCGATAAATAGAAAAGAGGTAATGCTATGCAAGACCGTATTAACACTCGCGCGTTCCGTCCTCGAAAATCGACCTTGAAGCTGTCTGCTTTTGCGGCAGTTCTGCCCGCTCTATTAGTGGCGTGTGGCGGTGGGGGTAGTAACGGCGACTACACACCGCCGACAATTAGCCCCCCAGTACTCGAGCCCTTCCCAGCGGCCGACTACTCGGCTGTCGATGCAGCATTCCAAACTTTCATTGATGATAGCGACATCTTTGACGGCATTAGTTACGTCTTGGTTGACAAAGACGGCGTTGCCCATCAAAAAGTGTTTGGCGATCACACGACAGATCTCATCACAATGCTGGCATCAACGAGCAAAGTACCGGTCGTTATGGCGATCATGGCACTCGATGAAGACCCGGACGTTGATTTTTCGATTGCCGAGCCCGTCAGCACGTACCTCCCTTTTGACGGCGTTCACGCTGACAGAACGGTTGAGCAAATGGTCAGCAATACGTCAGGAATTCCTGGACTCCGTTTGCTGAGCAATGGCTATGGCTCACCCGTGGGTCCGACGCTGGCCGACTTCAATCACCTGTGTCAGTTCGTTGGCCAACCCTGGATGAATTTTGAGGTTTGCGGGCAAATGCTGGTTCAAAACGAACTCCCTACGACAAATCCTCCGGGCAGCGTTTTCGACTACGGTGGCAGCCAGTGGCAGATCGCGGGAATGACTGCGGCCATTGCAAACAACTCCAATTGGAACCAACTTTTCGACGAGTACATCGGCACGCCCTGTGAACTCGACGTTTTCACCTTTGGAAACCCATGGGACGAGCTTTCAGCCACCGGCAATACCTACACCTCATTCGACGGGGTATCTGCAGACAGCATGCCAGGCCAGCAAAATCCAAACGTCGAGGGGGGCGGGATAACGAATCTGTCCGATTACGCGAAGCTGCTGCAAGTCCACCTCAACGGGGGATTTTGTGGCGAGACCCAAGTGCTTAGCGAAGCATCTCTCCTGTCGATGCGTCAGGACCGGGGCAGTCTCACCTTTAACCCTACGCCCTATGGTATGGGCTGGTGGATAGCCGGTGACCAGCCTGGCGTATACACCGATGCGGGTGCGTTTGGCGCCATCAGCTTCATGGATGTGCGACGAGGAATCGCTGGGTTTATCGCCATTGATGACTACACCAGCAGAGACTCCGGAGCGCCACCTGCGTTCTTGCGTCAAGTGGCATTACCGCTGATTCAAGAAGCCTTAGACGCGCGCTACTCAAACTAGTTTTGCCAGGGGCTCAGTGAACCTCGAATACGGTGCGTGCAGCGTTACGGCGCACCGTATTTGGTATCAGGGTTCTGCCGACTTTGTTATTGTGCACCGAGAAAAAATGGAGATACGACGTGTTGGGTCAACTGCTTTTAGGGATAACGGGTGCAATTTTCTTCGGCTTGGGCGTTGTTAGCGTCTACAATCCGGAAATACCCGCACAATGGTCGGGGCTGTTCATTGCGAGTCAAGATGCCTATGCAGAGATTGCCGCCATGTACGGGGGCCTGCAAATCGCTATCGGCTCAATCCTCATCGCCTCAGCTCTGATTAAGGAATACCTCAAAGCAGGGCTTTGGCTTCTTTTTGTGATTATCAGCTACATTGCGGCGGCACGCGCGATCACAGTATTTCGTGAACTCGACTCCAAGGTCGAAGTCGCAGGCAGCCAGGTCGGCATCGAGATGACCTCAAGTTTCACAAGTTACACATGGAGTGTTCTAAGTTTCGAGGTGGCCGTTTCGCTTCTCGCGCTAATTGCTCTGCTGAACCGCCCTCGATAACAATCAGGGCAGCGCGGCGTACTCTTTTTCGAGACGCTTCAAGGCCTTCTTCGAAACACCCCCTAAAACAGTGATCGCTGACCGCAGACGAGCGCGCGTAAGATCCGGCCCAAGAATCGACATTGAATCTGGAATGGAATACGCACTCGCCTTACCCGATATGGCGACAAACAAAGGGGCAAAAAGTATTTTGGGTTTTACACCGAGCGCATCAGATAGCGCTTTAAGACTTGCAAATAAAGCGCCACGATCCCACTCCTGCTGTGCCTCAAGTCGCCAAAGAACGAACTGAAGATGCTTCGTAAGCTCGTCCTGTGATTCAGCCGTACCCTCAAACAACTGGGGTGTGAGCGGCACCTCACCAGACAATAAATAAGCCGACATGGGTACAAAGTCCGACAGGACCTCCATTCGACCTTGGGCATGCGGTATCAGTTGCTCTAAGGTGTCGTCATTCCAAAGCCACGCCTT
>JAQXEB010000062.1 GCA_029251065.1 Luminiphilus sp. | reverse complement strand
AATTTCCGCCGACTGAACCTCGCGCAGCGTCTCTAACTCACGCTGTATTGCTGCGTTTAGAAGTTCAGGAATATCGCCTCGAAGGGCCTTATCAGCGTCCCTAAACTCCTTGATACTTGCCTTCATTGCCGCCTGTTCTTCCAGAACCTCGCCAACAAGGGGCATCACGTAATAGTACGATGCACCGCCGGCGACGGCCAAAACCAGTAGCAGCAAGACGACCGTAAATCGGCCGACCCAACTCGCCTTTTGGCGCGCTTTGACACCACGTTGCTGCTCACTCATGCACCCCCCTTGGTAACGCCATTATCCACTAAGGCAATTGAGCGATGACTCGCAGCAATGCCTCGTCGCTTGCTCCCTCAGCTACTATACGCGATTGCCAACCGAGCTCTTGAGCGGTCTCAGCTACACGCTGTGAGGGCACAACAATACGGTGAACGTTGAGCACCTGTAAATCCTGCTCTAAACAGAGCTGAGACAAGCGCTGTAGCGTCTCGCCGCTGGCTACATGCACAACGCTCGGCTCATCCAAACTGACCGCGTGGCGCAGATCCTCAGTCGAAATCACAGGCCAGGTGCGACGGTAGCAATCCACGGTCGTCACCTGAATATTGCGTGACAATAAGGCCTCACTCAGGACGTCACGACCGCCCTCTCCCTTAATGATAACGGCGTGAGTGGGCGTACTATAAGTCGCCTCAAGCAACTCAAGAATACCCTCGGAGTCCTCTCTGGCTGGACTGCTCGCCTGAATTCCCGCATCAGCCAGGGCGGTGCGAGTCCGAAGTCCAACCGCAATGACCTGCTTTAGCGACGACGCACTACCCCGGGTGAGCCCAGACAAGCAATAGCGCACCGCGTTCACAGAAGTAAAAATATGGATCGTTGTCACCGCGGGTGTACTGTCCATATCCCAGGAAACCCCCGTCGGCTCGATGGCCATCAATGGCAGTTGAATCGCAACATGACCCGCGTCTGAAAGCCTTCGACCAAGACGCTCAGCGTCCTCAGTCGCCCGAGTGACAACAACGCGCGTCACGATCGTGCGGCTTTCAGCACGTCGGCAGCTCCTTGCGCGAGCAATGCGTCAGCCACTTCAAGGCCCAGCGCTTCGGGGTCTGACCCACGCGCTTCCACCGCAATCACTTTGCGGCCATCTGGCGAACCCACACGAGCGCGCAACCACAAATTTTCACCCTCCGATACCGCATAACTGGCTATCGGCACATCGCAGCCGCCATCGAGCTTTCGCACCACCGCTCGCTCAGCAATCACACGACGGGACGTCTCGCTGTGCGCAAGAGGACTTAACAACTCAGCAACGCGAGTATCCGCTTCTCTGTATTCAATACCCACCGCACCCTGCCCACCCGCAGGCAGCAGAAAATCCTCATCAATCGCGGCACCAATACGATCGTTAAATCCCAGGCGCATTAGCCCGGCACATGCCAGGATAATCGCGTCGAATTCACCGGCGTCTAGCTTTGCTAAACGGGTATTCACATTCCCCCGCAGAAAGCCGATCTCGAGATCAGGTCGTTGCTGCATGACTTGGCATGACCGCCTGAGACTGGAGGTACCAAGACGCGCGCCTTTCGGTAGGGCATCAAAACTCGTTACACCCACCAGCGCGTCTCGGGGATCCTCCCGTTCACAAATAACACCTAAGGTCAGCCCGTCGGGCAACGCCATGGGTACATCTTTCATTGAGTGAACGGCGATATCGGCACGCCCATCCATGAGCGCTGTTTCAAGCTCCTTAACAAATAAACCTTTGCCACCGACCTTGTATAAAGGCGTGTCCAAAAGCTGATCGCCGCGCGATGTCATGCCCAGTAGCTTCACCTCAATACCGGGATGATGTCGTTTCAACTCGGCCTGCACGAAATACGCTTGCCACAGTGCGAGAGGACTCTCTCGAGTCGCTATTGTGATTGAATCCATGCTTCCCCCTATTTCTTTTAAGCCTACCACCCGCACAAGCAATGGTTCTCACCTGATACACTAGCAAGCAGTCCAGCAAGAGAAGTTTATCGCGTGTCCAGTTCTATAGACAGTCATACCAGCCAAACATGGGGTGGTCGATTCAGTGAAGCGACTGACGCCTTTGTGCAAGAGTTCACTGCGTCTTATTCATTTGATCACGTGCTCGCACGTTACGACATTGAAGGCTCGAGAGCACACGCTCTGATGCTCAATGCGTGCGGCATTCTGACAAATGAGGAACTCGCCGATATTCGTCGAGGACTCGACCAAGTCGAAACTGAGATCTCAGCGGGCAGTTTCAAATGGCGTGTCGAGCTCGAAGACGTACACATGAATGTAGAGGCCCGACTCACTGAAATTATCGGCGATGCCGGTAAAAAGCTGCACACGGGACGATCGCGCAACGATCAAGTCGCAACAGATATTAGGCTGTACCTGCGCGAGGCCATCGTCAGTATTCGCGGTCAAATGACGCGCCTGAGAACGGGGCTCATCGATCAGGCCGAAACCTATGCTGACACGATCATGCCGGGCTTTACTCATTTACAAGTCGCCCAGCCCGTCACCTTTGGACACCACCTTCTCGCCTGGAATGAGATGCTCTTGCGCGACGACGGTCGACTTGCTGACTGCGCACAGCGCCTGAATTACTGCCCCTTGGGTTCAGCCGCACTCGCGGGGACCTCCTATCCGATTGACCGGCACCTGACCGCCAGCGCACTGGGCTTTTCCGGACCCACAGAAAACTCTCTGGATTCCGTGTCTGATCGAGATTTTGCCATCGAATTCACCTCGGCCGCTGCGATTACCATGATGCACTTGTCCCGCATGGCTGAAGAAATGATTATTTGGACCAGTGCCCAGTTCAATTTTGTGGACCTGCCAGACCGATTCTGTACCGGCTCGTCAATCATGCCCCAGAAGAAAAATCCTGATGTGCCCGAACTGATACGAGGGAAGGTTGGGCGCGTGCAGGGGCACTTAGTTGCCTTGATTACACTGATGAAAGGTCAACCACTGGCCTACAACAAAGACAACCAGGAGGATAAAGAGCCCCTGTTTGACGCCGTGAGGACCGTGCATGATTCACTCATGGCGCTGGCTGACTTGGTTCCTGCGATGAAGGCAAAACCCGACGCCATGCGCCGAGCCGCAGGTCTTGGCCATCCAACGGCAACAGATCTTGCAGACTATTTGGTCCGCAAAGGCATTGCCTTCCGAGATGCCCACGAAATTGTGGGTACGGCCGTAGGCTTAGCGGAAGCAGAGGGAATAGACGTTGCAGCGCTATCACTGGAGACTCTAAAAAGCCTTAGTGATGCCGTTGAAGAGGATGTGTTTAAGGTGCTGACCCTCGAGGGGTCGGTCGCCGCTCGTGATCACATTGGTGGAACCGCGCCAGCACAAGTTCGGGCAGCAGCATCGCGCGCGCGCGCCGCCTTAGACTGACGCTCAGACTAGGGCCGATAGTGGAGAGAGGCTTGAAAAATAATATCCGGCGCACTTTCCACAACAATGTCCTCTGCGAAACTCACATCAAGGGCCCAATGGCGACCTAAACTCCGCCTCAGTCCCAAACTCAGCATACCGGCAGGCTCGCCCAGCGCTTTAAGATCACTGTTTAAAATCGCGCTGTGACTGTCAAACTGAGCAAGCAGCGCCCAGTGGCTATTGAGCAGCCATTCCATTGATAAGCCAGCGAATCCAATCCACTCTTTTTGCCGGGGGCCCAGCAATGGACTCGATCCCACATGCGTCACGCCGAGTTGCCCGTGCCAATAAAAGGGTAAATCACTCTGGTGCGCACCGCTAAATCGCGCCACGGAGTAAACGTCAGAAGCCCCGCTACCGGTCCATTCATCAACGTTCCCCGTCGAGGCCTTGTACCCAATTGCATAAGCGATTTGCAGGTCTTTTTGCCGCTCGGCAATATGTGCCAGCTCAAAAGTCAGGTCATTGCGGCCTGATGCTGACCTAGCCAAACTGAGGGCCTGCGTCAGGCTGTCAAATTGATATCGAATTTGGTCTTCGGGTACCGCGCTTCGACCCCCGTCGCTCATACCAAAGGCGCTGTGCCAGCGATTGACATAGGAATCGACGAATCCACCGCTATGTCGCGTCACCGGAAGGGTTGCACTGAGCTCCCACACCGACGATAAGCCCCAACGAACACGTAAACTCTGACGTTGCGACTCGCCGTCAAAAAAAAGTTGCTCGTTGTCGGACGCTTGAGCCACAAAATGCGTCGCAAGATCGGTGTGCGCAGTCACCGACAGACCCTCACGGATATCAGCGGTACGCTGCGAAGGAATACCGATCAGCGCAGCCATCGGCGATAAATTTTCGACCCACAACGGGGCATGAACTCGCTCAGCAACAGCCAAGCGCGGCGCAAGTGCTACAAACACCACGGCAATGACCAGGCCGCGCTGTCTCACCATTCGATCTTCTCATCCGCGTGTGCGGCAAGTTCTCTGAGAAAAAGTGGACGAAAGGCCTCGTCACTTCTCGTATCGAACCAATCACCCGCCGACTCTCGCCATACGAAGTGGAATCCACCACCGGGAGTTGCGAGCCAGAGTTGCTCAACCGCCGGTTGTCGACTCAAAACAAACGTGACGCCGTTAACAAACTTTACGTTTAAAACACCTTCGGCCCCCGCAATATCTGGGTCGGAGTCAAGGTCTTCAAGTCGTGTTTCGACGTCCTCAAATGTTTGATCGATGCATTCGTAGTATCGGGGTGATGCGGCCATTGCAGCTCCTGTTGTTCTCCGGCGGCGAAACATTATTAACTCATGCAACTCGAGTCACGATCACATCCTAACAGCTGATATACTTTGTGTTTTATAAATGGTGTTTCTGGTGCAAAAACTCGCTCTTACCTGTATCGCTCTGACGCTGGCGCTGAACCTGGGGTGCGGACAGCCCGGCGAACTTCGATACCCAGATCCAAAACCCGCCACTGCGAACTAGCGGCTAGCATGTCAAAAAAACCAAACCTTCCAAGCGGATTCGGCCTCCGACACGGGACGCTCATGTGTGAAGACATGGCGATGCCCGAGCTGGCAGATCGGTTTTCAACGCCGCTTTATGTGTACTCTCAGAGCGCCATTACTAATGCGTTCAATGAATGGCGTGCTGCCTTCGAAGGGGCAAGGCATCTCGTGTGCTACGCCGTAAAAGCCAATTCAAATATCGCAGTCTTGAAGTTACTTGCCTCGCTAGGCTCGGGCTTTGACATTGTCTCAGGCGGCGAACTCCGCCGAGTGCTCGCCGCCGGTGGGGACCCCCAGAAAGTGGTTTTCTCAGGGGTCGGGAAATCAATGGCAGAGATCGATTTCGCGCTCAAGACGGGCATTCGGTGTTTCAACGTTGAATCGGCTTCTGAGCTTGCACTCATCGAAAAAATTGCCGAGCGGTTGGGAAAAATTGCGCCCATTTCAATTCGGATCAACCCCGATGTCGATGCGAAAACACATCCATACATTTCAACCGGACTGAAAGCCAATAAGTTCGGTGTCAGCGCCGATGCCGCGATGGATCTCTATCGTGTTGCACAGGACTCCTTGTCGCTAAGACCCGTGGGTATTGACTGCCATATTGGCAGTCAACTGACCGAGATTGAGCCGTTTATCGAGTCCGTTTCTCATCTGCGCGACTTAGTGCTAGCACTGGGAGCACAAGGTATTGAGCTGATGCACATCGATATAGGCGGCGGCTTGGGTATTCGCTACGACGATGAGTCTATTCCCAGTCCTAAGCACCTCATTTCAGCCGTCAGAGATCAGCTGGGGGACCTCTCCATGGAACTCCTCATTGAACCGGGTCGATCCATTGTGGGAAATGCAGGTGCACTGTTAACCCAAGTCATGGTGATCAAAGTCGGAGAAACGAAACATTTTGCAGTCGTCGATGCCGCAATGAATGACCTATTGAGACCGGCTTTATACTCCGCATGGCAAAATATCGTTGAGGTAGAGACACGAGAAGGCCATCCCACAACCTACGATATTGTCGGTCCCGTCTGTGAGACCGGTGACTTCTTAGGTAAAGATCGGACCCTCACGCTGACCGAAGGGGATCTCCTGGCCGTGATGGGATCGGGAGCTTACAGCTTTGCCATGGCGTCAAATTACAACACCCGCCCCAGAGCTGCCGAGATTCTCGTGTCCGGCGGTGTAGCTCACGTCATTCGTGAGCGTGAACAGGTTGAAGATTTATGGGCCAGCGAACGGTTGCCGGAGCACCTCGTATGAAACTCGAATTTACAAAAATGCACGGCGCAGGCAATGACTTCGCGGTGATCGATGGCGTTAGAAAGGCCGTTGAGCTAACGCCAGAACACATTCAGCACCTTGCTAACCGGCACTCCGGGGTTGGCTGCGATCAGGTTTTACTGATTGAACCACCGAAACGCCCCGATGCAGATTTTGAATACAAGATCTTTAACGCGGACGGCTCTGCTGCAGGACAGTGCGGCAACGGCGCGCGCTGTGTCGGCCGCTTTATTCGAGAACAGCGACTCTCGGGTAGTGATGCGATTACGCTCGAGGTCGGCGGCGAGCTCAGGCGGCTAGTGATTACCAAAGACCTGCAAGTCAGCGCCGA
>JAQXEB010000061.1 GCA_029251065.1 Luminiphilus sp. | reverse complement strand
GATGCTTGGAGGAAGGTGGCTGTGAGACGAATAATATTACTGAGTCTGTTTTTTGCGATGCCGAGTGTGGCGGACGATACCTCGAGTATCGATGCAATTATCGACGCCTACTACGCAGTGATCTCGGGTCCCCAAGGACATGTTTATGACGCGCAACGTGACGCGTCGATTCATGCTGAGGGCGCATTGATCACTAAGTTTTTCCTTGACGGGTCCGTTCATCGTCACGATCTAGCCACCGAACAGGCGACGATTGTGTCGCCTTATGACGCGCCATTTTTTGAGTTTGAGACGGATCGACGGGTGGAGCGCACTGAAAATATTGCGCACGTCTGGAGCGACTTTGAGGTGCGATCCAAGCCTCAGGGAGAGGTCCTTGACCGTGGCGTTAACAGTATTTCGTTATTTTTTAGAGATCAGCGGTGGTGGATCTCGTCTTGGTCGACTCAGTATACGGAGGCCAGAATCGAAGTGTCTGAGGCCGCGGTTCCAGCACAGCTCACAGACCTCAATACGGATCAGTTTGCTGAAGTGGTGAAGACTATTGTTCAAGACACGCTTCAGGCTTGTGAGGTACAGGGGGCAATGGAGGGGCGCGCAAAAATGAATCTTGCGGTGGTGGGTGAGGTCAATGCAAAGCTTGTCTGCAGTTCAGATCAATAATTCACCGAGCGTGGGTCGAGTCAATTTTTTAGTTCAGTACCTGAATCTTAAGGGGTTCATAAGGCAGATAGGATGCAGTCAGTGCTTTTATACGAAGTAGAGCGTGAGGCGAGTCTTGGCGGTGTGTCCCTTACGCAGGTAGCGCGAGAATTTGGGACGCCCCTTTTCGTCTTCTCTGGAGACGCCCTTCGCGCACGGGTTGACGAGTTCGTCACCGCCTTCGGGTCTGAGTGGCCTCACTTTGAGCTTATGCCCTCGCTCAAAGCCTGCCCCATTATCGGTGTTCGAGCGCTTTTAACGAAGTTGGACTGTGGTTGTGATGTGTTTGGTCCGGGTGAACTCGAGGGCGCTCTGCGCGCTGGCGTTCCTCCATCGCGGATCTCTGTGAACGGATCCATTAAAGATCAAGAAATTATTCGAAAGGCCATCGGTTTGGGCGCGCGCATTGTCATTGACAGTCCAAGGGAGGCGTCTCTTGTCAATCGCATTGCGAAGGACATGTCGACGGTCGCCCGCGTCATGCTCAGGCTGAAACCAGACATGACTGACGTGCAGGCCACTTCAGATTTCGCACCTGACTTACGCATAGCGGATCTGACTCAGCGCATTAAATACGGTATCCCCAATAGCGAGTTAGATGATATTGCGGCTTTGTGGTCAACACTCGATGCGATTCAACTGGTCGGATTTCATTCTCACATGGGGCGACACAGTAAAGACCTCGCGGTTTGGCAGGCTTGGGTCAGTGCCATCACCAAAAAACTTTTGACCTTGGAGCCCTTGCTCGGCGATGTCGAAAGTCCGGTTGTTAATATTGGTGGTGGATTTGCCAGCGCACTTGATGCCGATCTTGACGTCGTCAATCGAAGTGGCCAAACGCCGTCGCTGCCAGAATTTGCAAAGGCGATTTGCCAGAGTTTGCGCGAGGGACTGAGTGACTCCAAATACAACTGGTCTGATTGGACACTGGAGATCGAGCCAGGGCGTGGACTGCACAGTGACACGGGGCTTCACCTCACCACGGTTAGAAATTTAAAAAATGAGCATTCAGGCGCTGAGCAGCGTTGGGCTGAAGTGGACACCTCGGAGGTGTTTCTGGATCTCCACGGCGTTCCGGATGAGTGTCCGTTGCACTTTCGTTGTGTGAGTAAACGCTCTGCTGATTCAACGACCCACTACGACGTCGTGGGTTTGACCTGCAATGCGGAGATGCTGTCCTTGGATACAGCACTACCCGAACTTGATATCGGTGACGTGCTGGCTATTTATCCAACGGGGGCTTATATCGAGCCTATGGCGGCGAACTTTAATGCATTGCCGAGACCCGGGTCGGTGATGATTGACCAGGGGAAGGTGCGGCTCATTAAGCACCATGAAACCGTGGACGATGTCTTTGCGCGTGACATAATCGAATAATCAAATTGTCCAAAGGAGAGCGCCGATGTCATTGCCTGCGCCAGTAAAGATAAAAGGTCTGCACCATGTGGCACTGTCAGTCTCAGACCTAGACAAGGCGATTAACTTCTACCAAGCAGCATTTGGTTTCGAGCTGGTTGATCATGAACATCTAGGGCACAGCGAAGAGGGCGATCGGGTGACGCGTCTCTCGCAGACCGACGTAACGGTGGCCATGTTGCATGCCGGTAATCTTTTTATTGAGCTCTTTGAGTTTCACAGCCCCACACCTCGGGAGATTGAGCGGCGGATGAATGATTTTGGAATGACGCACTTGTCTTTTGAAGTCGAGAATGTTCACGAGGCCTTTGTCGCACTCAAGGCTCATGGAATCCAATGGCACTCGGATCCGATTGATGCAGGCGACGGGTATCTGATGACCTATGGGCGAGACCCGTTCGGTAATGTGATCGAAATTCAGCAAGTGCCCGAGGACCGTCCTTACGCGTTTGCTCAGTTACGCGCGCGATAGGTCCCTTGCATTAAAATTAGAATGATGGCGCACAACGTCATTCCACTCAGCGAAATCCAAACCACTGATGCCAAAGAAAACTGAGCGGCGGTGAGGCCGGCGAGGATCGGCCCCAGTGCAGTTCCCAGTGACTGACTGCCCGGTGCAAGGACTTCTGCACCGCTATTGCCACTGGCCTCAGCCAAGGCGCCGTAGACGTACGCGATACCGTAGTTCCAAGCCAGTTGATGCACGAGAAACGCGAGTGCGAAGAGTTGGGTCTGTTGCGTATTAATTAAGACAACTAAACCAATGCTTGCGGCAGCGGTGGCCAAGACAACGGGTAGGACGCGGCCAAAACGCAGGTCGAGCACTCCGGCTAAAACAGAGCCCAACATGCTCAACGGCAAGATAACGGCGAGCATGATGCCGGTTTGCGACAGCGAGAAGCCTCTTTCACCGCTTAACGATTCGATAAAAGCCCAGATTGACGAGAGGCCTATTTGGTAGCAAACAAGTGCCAACAGTAGAAGTGCGATGCGCTTTGAGGACCCTGCAGATTTTGCAGGTGGCGTAGTAGTGGGTGCTGCTGCGCTGACGTGTGTGACGAATGGCACGCCAAGCAGGACTACTAGACCCAGCAATAGGTATATGTTTTCTACCCCCATAAGATCGAGTAGCTGCGGTAGTGTGAGTAGGAGAATCGCACTAAAACCGATTTGGGTGACGACGCTGATGGCGATGGCACGGTCGGGGCGTTCGGTTCGGCACAGAAGGGCGGTCCCTAACGAAAACGCAATACCGTGTCCAAATACGCCGGCAACGCCCCTCAGGATGAACACTTGCTGAAAGCTCTCGGTCACCGCAAGCGCTGCGTAACCTACCACCATTACTGTGCACGAGAGGCCAATGAGTCGTTTGAAAGAGAAGCGTTTAAGCCACCAGAAACCCGTAAAGCTCGCCAACACAATGCCCAATACGTCGGCTGAGGCGATGTAACCTAGCTCGTCGGGGCTGAGACCGAACTCAGCATTCATGACCCCCAGGAAAAAAGGCTGTACGGCAAAGGGCATGGCTCCCAAGACAGCGAGCACCCAATAGCCAACGAGCTGTCGACTTCGATCGCGATGAGCGAGAGCATGGTTTGTGTTCATTGATTAGCGGTGTAAGCCGTGACGAGGTTTGAGGTTGAAGAGTTCTGGATGCGATTGCTCGATCTGAAATCCAAGGTGGAGGAGGTCATGCTCGTGTCGCCAGGGCGCCATCAACTGCATTCCAATGGGACAGCCATTGCGGTCCAGGCCCGCGGGTATTGATAGCGCAGGAAGGCCCATGTGATTGGCCGGGATGGTAAAACACGCAGCATCAAACAGCGCTGCAAACCAGCTGTCAAAATCCAGATCCGAGTCCATGCGGTAGGGCGCGGTCACTTCAGGACACGTAATGGGTGTGACCGGTGAGAGCAATAGATCACAGGGGCCGCGTTGCCAAAACGCGCCCCAACGCCGCATCAGCGCTTCTGTTTCAAGTTGCGCGCCAAACAGGTCATCGACATCGTAGCGATCTGCCAGGGCGAGGTGATTTCTCAATTGAATGGACGCGTTGGCGTCGGTCAGTTCGACATTGGCCTCATGAACTTGATGCAGAAGTTCGCGACTGATCGGCAACAACCACTCTGCAACGGTGAATGATTCTCTTAGCGCATTAAAATCACAGATGTCTTGGGGACTGAGCTCAATCACTTGATGACCCAGGTGCTCAAGCCGCTGGGCCATTTTTGCCAGTGCGGACTGGACATCCGAGTCAATTTTCACATCGCTCCCCCAGGCCTGGGTGCAGAAGCCGATACGAAACTGTCTGCTCTCTACCTGGGCTTGCGGACGCAGTGTCGGTGGGGGATGCGACGGCATAAAACTGCCGCCCAGATGTCGGTGGATCGCAAGCACTTCGGTGACCGCAGCGCAGTCCCTCATACTTCGTACGAGCGCACCCTCTACCGCGC
>JAQXEB010000060.1 GCA_029251065.1 Luminiphilus sp. | reverse complement strand
CTTATTGGTGCGCGTCCGTGTACGGCAACAACGCCAAGTAACGCGCGCGTTTAATCGCCGTCGCTAGCTGCCGCTGGTATTTCGCTTTCGTGCCGGTGATACGGCTCGGTACGATCTTGCCGGTCTCACTGACGTACTGCTTGAGTACCTCTAAATCTTTGTAGTCGATTTCCTGCACGCCTTCTGCAGTGAAACGACAAAACTTTCTACGTCGAAAAAAACGTGACATTGATTAAGCCTCCTCTGCGCTGTCGTCGGTCGTAGGAGCTACTTCAGCTTCCACTTCTTCGGCGCTTTCATCTGCGGCGTCTGCCTCAACGGATTCCGCTTCTTGCACTACCTCGGCTTTCGCCTCGGCGGCCTGACGCTCCTGGTAACGTGACTTACGCTCGCGGTCCTCTTTTTCGGACTTCATGATCAATGACTCTTCAGTCACTGCTTCATCGCGCCGTATCACCAAGTTACGAATGACCGCATCGTTGTAGCGGAACGTAGTGGTGAGTTCTTCCATCGCCTCATTCGTCGCTTCAACATTCATCATGACGTAATGCGCCTTGTGAATTTTGTTGATGTGATAAGCGAGTTGACGGCGACCCCAATCTTCGAGGCGGTGCATTTGCCCGCCATCTTTGGTGATCACATTGGAATACCGTTCGATCATGCCCGGTACTTGTTCCGACTGGTCCGGATGGACCATAAAGACGATTTCGTAGTGTCGCACTAACGATCTCTCCCTTCGGTTGTAGCCGCCCGTTCATCGGTGCAGCAAGGAGTTAAGGCTCAACGAGCCCAGCTAATTGTGAGGCGCGGAGTCTACAGAGGCGTTTGATGGAATGCAATCAGTGTGACGCGCGTTGCCTGACCGCCTCAAAAAGACAAACCCCCGTCGCCACCGACACATTGAGACTCGACACGTCTCCGGCCATTGGAAGCTTTACTAAAAAGTCGCAGGCCTCAGTGGTTAGACGCCGCATACCCGGCCCCTCGGCACCCACGACAATCACTGAAGGCAACGTCAAATCTTGATCGTAAAGGAGCGCATCAGCCTCACCCGTCGTACCGACAATCCAAAGACCCAGCTCCTTGAGTGACTTCAGCGTTCGAGCAAGATTTGTCACACGAACAAGCGGGACGCTGTCGGCAGCGCCGCTCGCCACTTTTCGTGCCGTCGCATTGAGCTCAGCACTGTTGTCTTTGGGTGTCACAACTGCGTCAACACCTGCGGCATCAGCCGAACGCAAGCACGCGCCTAAGTTGTGAGGGTCTGTCACGCCATCAAGCACCAGCACAAGCGGCTGAGGTCTCGCTTTCAAAAAGACTAACAACTCTTTTTCGCTCATGGACACCTGAACATCTAACGGCTCAATGGTCGCAACGACGCCCTGATGACGTTCACTGACCATAGCGTCGAGATCCCTTTTGCTAGATCGGGTCACACCAACACCTTGGTTCATCGCCAACGTCAACAACGCCTGAATCCGTTTATCATTCCGGTCAGCCTGTACCGACAGATTAATCACTCGCTCGGGAGAACGACGCAAAAGACCATCAACCGCATGAATACCGTAAGCGAAGGTGGACACTATTTATGCCCGCGTCGTTTTGACGTGTCTTTTTTACGGGTTGGCTTTTGGCCCTTTGGACCCCGTTTTTTTGCTCCAGCCCCCACCTTGGCTTTGTTTTCCGACCGACGCTTAGCAGACTGCTTGTTTCCTCGCCGACCTACCCCAGGCGTAACATTCCCGACCAGTTCTAGGTCGATCTTTCGGTCGTCAAGATCAACCCGCGCAACCTTGACCTGCACCTTGTCACCCAGTTGGAACGTCTGACGCGTGTGCTCACCCACCAAGCGTTGCGACGCGTGATCAAAGTGGTAGTAGTCCGAGGGCAACGCACTGATGTGGATCAGCCCCTCCATGTAGATGTCGCTTAACTCAACAAACATTCCGAACCGGGTGACTGATGCGACCACCCCTGCGAACTCGTCACCAATATGGTGCCTGAGGTACTCACATTTGAGCCACAGCTGAACATCACGTGTGGCGTCATCAGCTCGACGCTCGCTCATGGAACAATGCTCACCCGCAGCCACAAGATCGACCATGGTGTAGGGATACAGCGCCCTGTTTTGCTCTTTTGAGAGCTTACGCGGTGTCGCACCGGACGCCGTCGCAAGGCGTTTAATCGCGCGATGAACCAGCAGGTCTGGATAGCGTCTAATGGGTGATGTGAAATGCGCGTAGGCGTCGTAATGAAGCCCAAAGTGTCCATCATTCTCAGGTTTGTATACAGCCTGGCTCAATGAGCGCAAGAGCATGGTTTGAATCATCTGCGCGTCATCGCGCTCATGAAGTCGCGCCATGACAGTCTGGTAATCCAGTGGTGTAGGGTCCAGGCCCCCTGGTAAATCTAAGGCCAGCTCACCCAAAAATGTGCGTAATGCTTCCAATCGCTCTGTTGACGGGCCCTGGTGGACTCTAAACAGTGCGCCCAGCTCGGACGCCTCTAAAAATTGCGCGGTCGCCACATTCGCAGCGAGCATGCACTCCTCAATCAGTTTGTGAGCATCGTTTCGGATAACTGGGACAATCGCATCGATCTTTCGATTTTCGTCGAAAATAATTCGTGTCTCCACGGTCTCGAAGTCAATCGCCCCCCTTTTCGATCGAGCCCTTCGCAGCACCTTGTAGAGGTCATGCAACCGCATGAGACCCTCATACCGCTCGGAGGCAACATCATCGCTATAGCCCTCTTCAAGGACTTGCCCCACTTGGGTATAGGTCAATCGTGCATGCGAGTGAATCACTGCCTCGTAAAAGCGCGAGTCAGTGACCTGACCATTACCATCAATCACCATCTCGCAGACCATCGCAAGCCGGTCTACTTGGGGTTTGAGCGAACACAACCCATTGGACAGCACCTCGGGAAACATAGGGACGACGCGTTCTGGAAAATACACCGAGTTACCACGAGTAAAAGCCTCTTCGTCCAGCGCGCTGCCAATGGGGACGTAGTGACCTACATCGGCAATGGCAACCCAGACGCGAAATCCAGATCCTTCGGCCTCGCAGTAAACCGCATCATCAAAATCGCGCGCGTCCTCGCCATCAATCGTGACCAGTCCCAGACCGCGCAGGTCAACACGATCTGCTTTATCGGCCTCTGTTGGCTCATCGCGGAGCGTACCCGCTTGTGCTAAGACCGCATCGGGCCACTCGTGCGGAATATCATGTGCTCGGATCGCCACGTCGATCTCAAGCCCGGGATCTAAATGATCACCCAGAATCTCCTCTACGGCGCCCTTGGCGCCGAGTACCTCAGTGGGATAGTCCGTAATACTGACAGAGACCAGCTGTCCCGACTGCGCACCCGCTTTAAACTTGGGTGGGATGAGAACGTGGTTACTGATGCGCCGATTATGTGGGAGCAAATAGCCAATACCCCCCTCTTCCATATACCGACCGACAATCGAGGTGTGTGCCCGACTCAGCACCTCAACAACGTGTCCACTCGGGCGTCCTTTGTCATCGTGTCCCGACTGAGCGACCAGCACTTCGTCACCATCAAAGACGCGGTACATCTGACGACTCGAAAGGAAAAAATCATCACCCTCCTCCACCGGTGAGGCAAATCCATAGCCGTCTCGGTGCCCGATGATTTTACACTTCACTAGGTCCATTTTTTTCGGTAAACCCAAGGCTCCCCGTCGACCGGCGATCAGCTGGCCCGCGCGCTGCATTGCTCTGAGTCTTTTTTGAAGCGAAAGGAGATCATTATCATTATCTATGCCCAAGGCGGTCGAGAGCTCCTCAAATCGCATGGGTACATCGCGCGCAGCCATCACCTCGAGAATCAGTTCACGACTGGGTATTGGATGATCGTATTTTTCCGCCTCGCGAGAAGCATGAGGGTCTTTAGAGATTTTAGTTTTTTGGTTTTTTTTCAAGAGTCCGCCAATGGGGGTAGGTAAAAGCGATGATCGATTGCTGTGCAACGTAGGGGGTTATTTTAACCAATACATGTTCAGAGCGGCGCGCTGTATTTTGCTTTAAGTGATGCGAGGTTACCGTAAAAAGACGTACGAGACCTCGATGCAATGCCGACGCTGCACCGATACACGCCACCCGCCTGCCAGCACAGCGCCTACCGACTAATAGACTCGCCGCACAAGCAATGCGTCCCACAATAGCATCTGCCGCGGGTTGACGTCACGAATGGACGGCTCTTGCAATACCGACGCCTTGTTGCGTGACCACCAGCGAGAAAAACTACTGCGGTGCGAAAAGCCCAGCGTATCCGACATGCTGCCTCGAATTTTGACCTCACGACGCAGACTGGATCGAATGACCTCCATACGAACCTCGTGCACAAGCTCTGAAAATGACGCCCCGTGATTATTAAGCCACCGATTCAATGTTCTTCGATCGACGCTCAGCATGGCGGCAACACGGGTTATCCGACACTGGCCTGTAGGCAGCAGAATTTGAATGATGTGTCGCGTTCGATCGACGATCGTTTGCTCTCTGACGCCCGTGGTGTCGAGAAGCAACTTTAATAAGCGCGCTTCTGATACGGGGTCTGAAGGACGAAGCGTTTCAGCGGTAACAGGGGGCCAAGATTGACAATCAAATAGCTGACGAGTAGCCTCGCCCTCCTTCTTTTTGCCTTACCTGCCCAGGTGGTGAAATTGGTAGACACGCTAGCTTCAGGTGCTAGTGCTCGCAAGGGCGTGGAGGTTCAAGTCCTCTTCTAGGCACCATTCTCAAGTTTCAAGACCCGTATAAATTTCTGCGAATGGTGGATGACATCCGGATCGTGGTCGCCAAGCGCTGGCTACCGGCTTTGATAATATCCAATTGCTTTTCTTCAATCGCTTTTTGCCAACTTGTCCGCGCTTTCAGTTGCGCGTAATGCGTCGCGACGGCATCCAAATCGGCTTGGCTCAAGAACCAATCCAGCCATCCGGTCTCATCAAGGCGTAAATATATCGACGCCAGCGAAATATCGGCGAGGCTAAATTGCTCGCCCAGAATCCAAGACCCGTCCCGCTCTTTCAAGGCCGCATTTATGGTCTTCATATGACCCAGCATGGCATCGCGCCCGTGCCCTAT
>JAQXEB010000059.1 GCA_029251065.1 Luminiphilus sp. | reverse complement strand
GCTTGGCCATCAACCCGCAACTCGCCGGATTTGATCCAAGCTTGGAGTTTTGCCCGGGAATACTCAGGAAACAGCTGCGCGGCGGCCTGATCCAAGCGCAATCGGCCCGACGAGGCTGGTAATCTTTCGCGACGGATCAGGGTTTCGAACATGGGTGGCCGGTCAACTATGCTTGGGAGAACGCAGAGGCTATGGTTAAATACGCTTCTTTTCAAGCATTCACAGATCCGGAGCGTTCATTGAACCTTAGCCCTCATGCAGTGCACCTCGTTTTAATCAGCCTAATGGCCGCGTTACTGACGGGTTGCGCAAAAGACACGGATGATTCGGAAGAAGCTTCCGAGCTCGCGCTGTACGAATCGGCGCAAAGCGGGATGGCGGCGGGAAATTACAAAGATGCTGTGGCTAGGCTGCAGGCCCTTGAAGCTCGATTCCCGTTTGGTCGCTATGCAGAGCAAGCCCAGCTTGAGATTATTTACGCTTACTATCAAAGCAGTCAGGCAGAAGCAGCCCGGGCCGCAGCAGACCGATTTATCCGGCTGCACACCAATCATCCTAACGTTGATTATGCCTATTATTTGCGAGGCCTTGCCTCATTCGAAGAAGATGAAAACTTCCTAACCAAACTGTTCCCGCTGGACCCCTCTAAACGAGACCCGGGCGCCGCACGAGAATCTTTTGAGGACTTCTCGCTACTTTTGCGGCGCTTCCCCACCAGCGAATACGCGCCCGACGCGCAGCAGCGAATGCGCTATTTGAAAAACCTCCTTGCCGAAGCGGAACTGCATGCAGCGCGCTATTATATTTACCGAGGCGCTTACATGGCGGCGGCGAATCGAGGCCGGTATGTCCTTGAGAATTTTCAAGGCACTATTGCGGTGCCGGACGCACTCGCCATCATGGTTGAATCCTACCGGTTGCTGGAGCAACAAACCTTGGCCGAGAACGCTTTATTGGTGCTGCGCAATAACTACCCAGACCATCCCACCTTGGATGCTAACGGCAACTTTGACCCCGACCGGTCAGTCCGAAAAGCCGACAAATCTTGGCTTAATGTGCTGTCACTGGGCCTTTTCGGCTAAAAAATAGCCAGCCCAATACCCGTTACAAACCGAGCCCGCTGCTATGCGACGGGCGACTTCAGACATCGCTGATGTGACTTTGCGAAATCGCCCAGTCCACGCAAACGAGGGTTTCGCTACCCTTGAAAAATGTCTTACTGCGACCGCAAACGTCTTCTGCCCGCTCCGGGTCGAGGCGCACCGACTCAATTAAGAGATCTCGAAGGTCAATCGGCCCTTTCTCGGGCATCACGCATCACCCACGCGAGGCGCAAACAAACATTCGGCTTTACCCTCCTGGAGCTCTGCGTGACCTTGCTTATTCTGAGCATCCTGCTCCGAGCAGCCTACCCGAGCCTGCAAGCGGTCATCGCACAAACCCAAGCCACAACCCTGGCAAATGATCTCGTCAGCCTACTCCACTACGCCCGGCTTCAAGCCCTACATCATCAACGGGCCGTCACGGTTTGCTACTTAGTTGATGACCGATGTCAAAAGCCTTGGCAAACGCGCCTCACCGTCTTTGCGGATCAGGCACCGCTGGGTAGCCTGGAAAGCGCGGATCAAGCACTACTCACAATTGCCTTGCCTGATGACTCTAAAATCCTATGGCGGTCTTTTCGTCGCAAGGCCTACTTACGATTTACGCCCCTTGGGGCGACCGACAATCAAAACGGCAGCTTCATCACCTGCGCGCGGCCAAAGACAATCAAGACTGCTCGCAAAATCGTCATCAACCGGCAGGGACGCTTTCGAGTGGCAAAGCTTAAACCGAATGTTTTAGCGGCTCGACTCGGGGAGAACGGCTGCTAATTTCGCGCCCACTTGATGACCAAGCAAAACCAGGCCTTATGCTATTGCTCGTTATTCAGTCTCCGCCAAGAGAGACGGCCGGTGTTCGTTGAAGTCTGCGTGTTTGTCACACTAATCTTTAATGATTGATCACTTAATTGGGTCACCCGAGCCGCTCCGGCAAAAGCCGAGTCTGAGGGCCGTGAATCATCGATAATCAGGCCAGAAACGACAGCAGTCCCGAAATTATCCGAGGCGCTGAAATCCCCATCGTTATTAAGATCAAAAACCGCCTCGCCGAAGCACGCGTCATTACCCGTCAATGGGCAAAAGGCCAATTCAAAGCCCCCATCAGCTTGTGTACAGGCCGCTGCTGTCGTTGGCAAAACGCTGTTTACAAAAGCAATGCCACCCCGAATTTGAAGATTGCGAATCGCGCGTTCTCCCGGGTGCTCCACGCCGCTTGACGCGCCCCCTGCAGGCAAATCCAAATCAATATACCAACCTAAAACAGCATCAGAGCCGTCCTCAGGGTCCGCATCATATTCAACGGCATTGCTGGACAAGGTCCGTGCACAACTGGCGACATCCTCACCCGCCACCGTAATCGTTCCACAAACGTTCGTGTATTCTTGCGGCTCCAGCTCCGCTTTCAAGACAGTCCGATTATCAAAGCGATCCCAGATGCCGTAGACACTCTGTACATCCGTGTTCGTGTTATCCCCATTTACGATATAGCGACCTGTGCCGAACACCACCACCACGCCTCCTTGCGGGTTTTCAACAACAATCGGGCGGCTCAGGATGGGCTGCGAAGTGTCACTATAAACCGCGCTGAAAATCTTCTGAACAGTCCAGTCAAGATGCACATCTGCGCCCTGCTTACACTCGGTTAAGGCACCCGAGTATTCCGTGTAGAAATCACCTGTTTCCCACGCTCGTAGGCCAGCCAAACACAAATCAAACCGGTAAAGATTTCCACGCATATCGCCAGCATAAGCATAATCAACGGTTCCGTTTTGATCGATATCAATCGCCCTCACCGAACCCAAACCGTTCGGATAAACATCACCACCGATTGACTCACCACCGACTCCCGTGTCGATTTTAATAAAATCTTGATCCGAGATATCGCAACCGTCTCGCAGCGAGGCCGTTGCTAAGCTCGCGTTATTATATTGCGCGTCGGGATGACACCAAACACCGTCAGAACCCCGATCTAGGAACAATGCAAACAGCTTCGCAATTCCCGCACCGCTATTGACACCATTACCAACCAAGGCCATCCATTCAAGCGCATTATCATCACTGGGTGCTCTCACATTACTCAGGGCGATCACCGGCTCATGCACTGTTAACCCGAGGTCTTTAATCATTGCACCGCTGCCATCGCGGTATCGGTCACCGTCATTATTTAGAATCGGCGAACCCTGATACGTCGGATAGACATCATCCTGATTCGTAAACTCCCAGAGGACCGTCTTCGCTGCATCCTCTTCTTCAACTTCCGGGTCGGTTATATCCAGTGCAAAAAGGCCCTTGCCACCCGCACCATAAGCCCCGACTAGAATTGTGCCCCAGGCTTTATCGCTTTCAATGCCACCGCTACCCGTTTTGAACCGCATAAACACATCGTCCACCACGGGCGTTGCGTCGATCAGGTATTGATGGCTGTATCCAGGATTAAGAAAGTCGAGTATGGAATTGTTGGAGGCATTGGTCATGGCGGCATTCGGAACAAACGCAAACTGCTCACTGCCGTCGCTCGGATTTACACTGTGCAGCTTCCCACCATTAGCAGAGAAGTAAAGCCGGTCAGCTCGACCCGCTTGAACGTTGACGAATTTAGCATAACTATCATCGCCAGAGGGGAAAGCACTGCCGCCTCGGAACTGCCGATCGGGTTCACCCACATAAACCGTTGACGAGTTGATCACCGGCCCGATCAAACCCTTTTCTTCTAACCGTGTTCTAAAATCACCGGAGGGCTGCTCGTTCGCGCGCTCGCCTCGAAGATAATTAACTTTATCTTCTACATTGTCACCAAAGGCATCAGATTGGACGTCGTCCAACTGATCATAACGAAAAGGAATACCAATGCCTGTGTTTTCTGAAAGACTGGGTTTAAACGTAAGGATATTTCGACCCGAATCAAAGTCTTGATCATCTAGCTTAGCTGCGACGCTCCAAGACTCGCGCCCGACCGTAAAAGATTCATCAAACGCAAGGGCAATAATATCGCCCGTTTTATCATCTAAGTTATAATATGATCTGAAAATTTGCCCCCCACTGGACAGTTCTTGAGAGTTAAAACTAACGGCACTGCCCGCTCCAATCCCTGCGCTAAATTCATCGAACGCTGCTGTAAGCTCACTGGATAAAGCTTGAGGGCTCTGAGCATCAAAATATCGGCCACGACCGTTTACCGTTGCGTGATATAGATCTTTCGCTCTGAAACTTGCCTGCTCCTCGGCTGTTCCAACCGCATCACGACTACCCCAATCATAAGCATCCGCTGAATAAGCTGTAGGTGGGTCGACAAGGCCACTGTTCAAGCCAAAAGCTACCGCATACGTCTTAACATGTTGATGCATACTCGCGCTGGCGAAGGTGCCTGCCGGCGCAAAATCGATATCTCGCTCTAACGGAGCAACGTCGTTATCGATAGAAGTGAATAGGTCCCGTTCATAATAATGCATTGCAATATCAGCAAGCGTACTGCTCCACCCGCTCGGCGCCCCTTCCGCAAAAACAACCCCGTCAAACACACTGCTCTCATCGCCATCTGCATCACCAGGGTCGAGATTTCCCAGATTGGATCCTTCACCTTCAAAATTAGCATCCGTTACAATGAGGACATAATTTTGCTGACAGCTCCCCTGATCATCAGCGCGAACCGGGCACACAGGGCTTCCTGTGAACAGACTCCCACCACCAGATGCACATTCTAAGTATTTGCCAGCACCAGCCAATCCTGAGTGGAGCTGAGAATTACCCTGATAAGTTGACGTATAAAGCTGGGACAATAGCGTTGCTCGATGCCCCGTCACAGAAAGCGCCTGAATCGGCTCATTATTGCTGTTACCGTTAGATTCGCCAAAACCCACCCTCAACTGCTCATTAGCAGAAAAAATCGCCTGGCCAATTGCGGCTTTGGTCACCTGGCCTCGAGTTCTAGCCCAAGCATAATACAGCTCAAAGTTAGCGCGCTCTTCCAGCAGCGTACAGGCGCTGCCTGCACAGTCAGTGCGATCAGGAAATTTGGGATATAGCGCATTACCATCGGCAAAGCCTGTCGGCGAAACATCTTCTAAACGATCTGCCGGACTGGAATCACCCGTGGCGCCGGATTCCGCTTCGATTGCAACCTCATTCCCCTCGCTATGGTAATAGTAATAGCTGCTACTTCCCGGCGCGGCGCGACCGCCACATCCGCTCACTGAGCCATCATCACATCCAGCCCAAGGCTGGTAACGAACCTCAGGATTGTAATAAATCTTGTTGAAGTCTTTGCTCCTCAACTGCCAAATCGATTCTGGCGCTGTGCAATTCCCATTGCATGAGTCTGAATGGATAAACTCATAGGTGTCGCTTGAATCTGTCCAATAGCCACCTGCGTCACTCGTCAAAATATCTGACTGCAAGCTCACGGAAGTATCTGCCAAAACCACCACATTCGGCGCTGCCGAACTACCGATATCCAATGGCTGGCTTGACAGGTCAAAAAATGCCGCCACCGCAGAAAAATCACTCGCCGCCGCAACTCTTGGGGCAACCGTCACCGCGGCACCCTCTTCAAAAGGGTCGTTCGGGGTCAAGGTAAAGCTTGGCAAACTTCCAGCGGCATCCACGATCGCCAACCCAGCCAAAGTCAAAGTCAAAGTCACAACCTTATTATCGCTATCTAACGCATAGTTGGTGGTATCGCTTAGCGTGACAGTCACCGTGTCGTCATCGTCATCAATCGTTGCGTAACCAACAACCATCGCACCGGCAACACTTGCGCCTTCCACAAACGAAGGCCTTGCCGATGAGGTCAGAAGCAGCGTCGGCAGTTCATTGCCCGCGGTTACCGTTGGGCTGACCGTAATCACTGCGCCGTCAAGCTCTCCATCCACTGGGGTCAGCGTAAAAGCAGGCAGACTTGCACCCCCGTCAACATAATCAGCGATGATCGTTGCACCAGCAGAAGTCAGCACCACCGTCGTGGCGCCAGAGGTCAAAGCATAATTGGTCGTGTCGCTTAGGCTCACGTCCACGTCCGTGCCTTCGGCATCAGACGTCGTAAATTCGACCACCGTGTCGCCCGCGGACGCGTCGCCTTCTTTCCTGAAGCTGGGACTTGCAGAGGTTGTCAGGGTTAGAACAGGCGCATCATTAACGGCCCCGACGGTAATCGTTAGGGTGCCTGTATCGCTTAAACCGCCATCATCAACCACGGTATAACTAACCGTATCGGCACCATTGAAATCAGGGCCTGGCGTGTACGTATAAGCGCCGTTTGTAGTGATCACGATAGAGCCGCCCTGATCCGTTGCAAAAGTGCCCGCTGTGGCCGCCAGGGCATCGTTATCCGCATCGGTATCGTTCGCAATGAGACTCATCACGGAATTGAAAACCGCGTCCTCTGTCGCGCCCGAACTAACAGTATCATCGACCGCGACGGGTGCGTTATTGTCCGCAGCTGAGACGGTAATGGTCAACGCGCCTGTGGCGGTGCCGCCGTTGCCATCATCGACGGTATACTCAACTGTATCTATACCACTGAAATCTATTGCTGACGTATAGGCGTACGAGCCGTCTGTTGCAATTACGACAGAGCCGCCTTGACCCGTTGGGAAGGTGCCCGCGGTTGCCGCAAGCGTATCGCCATCCGCATCGGAGTCATTCGCGATCAAGCTTGTGACTGAGTTGAAGGCGACGCCTTCAGTAACGCCAGAGCTCACACTGTCATCGACGGCAACCGGAACATCGTTAACGGCTGCGACAGTGATCGTTAGTGTGCCCGTGTCCGTGAGCGCGCTATCAGAAACGGTGTAATTGGCGGTGTCTGTGCCGTTAAAATTGCCAGCTGGCGTATAGGCGTAAGAGCCGTCGCTTTGAATGACAATAGAACCACTTTGTCCGGTAGAAAAGGTGCCTGCAGTGGCAGTTAGATTATCGCCATCAGCATCGGTGTCATTCTGGATCAGGCTCGTTGCCGAGCTGTAGGCCGTGTCTTCGATAACGCCTGAACTGACACTGTCATCGACAGCAACAGGGGCGACATTACTCACTCTTGACTCGATTGTTATGGCGCCTGATGCCTCGCCTTCAGTACCAAGGCAGTTATCGTCCCCATAAATCGATAAAGTTATCGCATAAGTGCCCGCATTGAGCCCTCCACTACCAAAATCAGTGGATTCGTACTGACCCGAAGTACCCGCTAAATTCCCGTTCCCCACCCCGCCATCGTCATTGATGCACCCCTGCGGACTATTATCTATCTGTAGATTGGCCGATTCCAACTTCAAGCCACCACTTCCTGAAACCACAAAAGAAATGTCAAAGCCATAGGGCGCAGAAGGATCATCAACCACGCTCTTCTGCGCTAAAGTAACCGTGAAGGCAGAGAACGCATCCGGAGATGGCCCCGCATTGGCACCGAAGCTGGCAATGTAAAACAAAGCGCCCAAGAATAACTTCTGCATCACAAAGAACCTCGATTTTGTTGAACGAATCAGAGGCATTATGAACAAATTCAGAATTTTACATCAACATCTTTCAAAATCGTTTCCCATAAGCCGCTTCAATAATCACTTGCGCATCATCGGTACCGCCTAGGCCCCTAGCCCGAATTCGGAACATTTGGGTGCAGCAGGCATTTGGATTCTGCCCAATATTATCAAGGTTCAATCGATCCTCATCAGACACAACCGTGCTGACATGCTCAACGATGTAAACAGCACGACCATCGCTCGCAGTATTCGCTGCAGGGCCACTCCAAGGATCTATAACAGAGAGATCAGCAAAAATAGAACCGCCAGACGTTGAATCATAAATTACAGGGTTGCCTGAGCTTTCGTAGTTTATCGATACAAGGGCGTTCAATAAATTTTCCGCTTCAATGATGGCCGTTTCCGCGGCATTAAACGCAAGATTGCTATCGCGTTGATTCCTTGCGATCAGCTCTTGGATGCTTGTGCCCTGAACCGAGGAGAGTCCTAGCATCGTTAATATCATTAAGATAACAAGGCTGGTGACCAACACCATACCGCCTTGATCATTATATTCGGCGGTCATCCTGGATTCCTGATTTGAATGGTTTGACGAAAGCTGCGCCGCAGCAGACGATCCTCCTCAGCAGAGTCCGCATCAGAAATACTATTGACGGTGATCTCTAGCAAAACGGTCGCGATTTGACTCGTAATAACCGACGCGCTGGGCGCCAGGTATTGGTTGGGGACGCCATCCGAATCGGTATCAATACCAAGCAGGATTTGTAGATCCTCAACCCCTTCAACCAATTCCGTGCTAGCGGCGCCATCAAATTGCTGCAACGAATACCCACCCTTGCCGGCTATGCCGCTCGCGCCTTGTTTTATAAAGTAGGTTTTAGAAACGAGACTGGCAACTGCCGCATCGGTGCCAAAGATCCCGGTCTCCGCAAGCCCCCCCACTCTGTTGCCGTTTTCTTCCGACACGGCATGACCCAAGGTCATGGCGGTACCATTGATTGCCACCGAGGTGACCTGGAACAGGGTTGCCTTTTCGCAATCACTGATGAAAGCCAGATCATCGACGTTGAAATTACTTGTTGCGCCACTCACAACGCTCACCTGCACATTTTCTTGACCCGTGACCAGCGCCGTTGATAAATAGGCCTCGTCGTTTTCAACAAACCGCAGGGTAATAATATCCGTGCCATCAATTGCAGCATTAGACACCTCGGAGGCCAGAACCGTAGAGGATGAAGTCCAGTTCCCCTCCGCATCGCCATCATAAACAGAAAGCCCCGATCTAATATCAAAAGCTGCTGGAATTGACGCGACAGTCGCATACACGTCACCCCGAGAGTAACAGCCGCGATAGCCTGCCCGCTGCAAATCACGGGCAATCACGTTCAAGCCAAAGTTTGCGCCTTCCTGCAGCCTGGTTTGTGCTTGTAGCGCATTGTAGGTTTCGGTATTCGCGTTAAACAAACTCAGCACACCCAAAATCACAACCGAGCCAATGGCCATGGCAATCATCACCTCAATCAGTGACAGGCCTTGCTGTAATAGCGGGCGCTTCATCAATTGACTCTCGCAGCAACGGTGATGTCTTGCTTTGTCGAATCTGTCAGATCCCATTGAACGGTGACAGTGTAGGTCCCGGAAGCCGCGCTCACCAAGCCCTCCCCGCTCGGCAACCGGTCAAAGTCCGCGTCAGTTAGTCCAAAAGCTGTTTTGCACGCGTCGCTGGGCTGCCCTAACCGACAATCCCAGAGCGTGAGATCAAAAACCGCCATCTGCGCCGGCGTGCAGGTTGTATTTGCGCAATTAGCCGCCGCTGAGCCAGCAGGCCAGCTATAATCTGCATTAGGGTTGACTCGAATTCGGTCCAGCAAATCGTTGGCCGCCTGCAGGGCGACCATTTTTTGCCCCGCTTCACGCGCCTGTTTCAGACTCAATATTTGAACACCGGCAAGCCCTAAAACGCCGATCGACACAATCACCATCGTAATCAGCAACTCGATCAAGGTGACCCCCAGCTGACGTCGTGTCAGCCTTATCATAGCGGGCAACTCGTATCCGCTGAAATCTTAGATCGTCCGACCAGCGCGATGGTCACGCGGCGATGATCTTCGTTGGCGCGACAGAGCTCGAACGATTGCGGGGCGTTGGCCGCGTTCGTGAGCCCGCCCAAACCATTAAAAGTCACCATGGTACTGACTCCGCCTGAAACAACCATCGTGATATCGGAACCCACCGCGGGGAAAAATCGAAGCGCACCGTCACAGTTTGTGTTCGTTCTGCCCGGCACGATGCAATAGCCATCCGCAAAATCATCACTCGACGTATCCGCATCACCCGCACGCAACGTGACGGCGCCATCGCGTTTCAAGGCCTCGCTTCGCGCCATATTCAGGGCGGCAACCAAGTCGTTGGTCGCGGTGGTCAACGCGGTGCTGCCAATAAAAGACTGATACGCGGGCGCCGCGACCGATAGCAAAATGGCGGCAATAATGAGGGTGATCATGAGTTCGATCAGGGTAAAGCCCTGCTGCACGCGGCGGTGCGGCGGCGCCCCATGGCTGTATTGCGGCCGAGTGGCTGTATTGAGCGCCTGACCCTTACGATCGCAACTTGTCAGACGTCGCTTCATTTATCTGGGCCTACTCAATGGTCTGAACGCCCAAATGATTAAGATCGATACAGTTTCCTGCACAAGCCGCACCAGAGGCCAACCTTGCTTGAATGGTATAGGTCGATTCAGACAAGCTCACAACCGATAAAGTGTATTGCGCTGTGCCACTCGTCGGCGACGCCTGATCACACGGGATCGGGTCTCCCTCGGTGAGATAGTCGTAGGTGAAGCCGTTACCGTAATATCGCTCTAAATCCATCGCGCAGACCTTCACGTCCACCGCCGCCTGATTGAGATAACTGTCCGCGATATAACCTTGGTAACTTGGAATCGCAATGGCCGAAATGATACCAATGATCGCAACCGTCACCATCAGCTCGATTAAGGTAAAGCCCTGCTCTAATGCTCCCCATTTCATAGCAGCTGACCTTTTTGCCGGATCGGGACTCATCGTAACGCTTTCGGTAACGAAAACTCTACTTCTTCAATGGTTGTAGCCGCTGTTTCCACAAACTGACCGCCCAGTTGCGTCAGATACCCCAGCACTTCCTGCACCAATTGTTCTGGCGCCGAGGCGCCGCTGGTCACGCCAACTGCTCGCTTGCCATCCAGCCAATCGACATCGATCTGCGAGTGGTGATCGATCAAGTGCGCCTGACTGCCGAGTCGTTCTGCCAACTCCCGCAATCGGTTGGAGTTCGAACTGTTTTGCGAGCCGACGACCAGCACCAAATCACAGGCTTTTGCTAAGGCTTTCACCGCGTCCTGCCGATTCTGAGTGGCATAACAAATATCGTTCTTTTTGGGCCCTTGAATATTGGGAAAACGTTGCTGCAACGACGCAATAACCTGCTGGGTGTCATCGACCGACAAGGTCGTTTGGGTCACAAAGCTAAGCTTTTCGGGGTCGCGGACTTCGAGCGTTTCAACGTCTTCAACGGTTTCGATCAAGTATTTCTGGCCTTGGCCATCCGAGGCGATCTGACCCAGGGTGCCTTCCACCTCTGGGTGACCTTCGTGTCCAATCAAAACTGTATCGAATCCGTCTTTGGCCGCTTTGGACACCTCAAGATGAACCTTGGTGACTAACGGGCAGGTTGCATCAAAGACCCTCAAGCCTCGGGCCTCGGCATCTCGCCGAACCTGCTGCGACACGCCGTGGGCGCTAAAAATACACAGGGCGCCTTCCGGGATTTCACGCACCTCTTCCACAAAAATGGCGCCACGTTCTCTTAAATCCTGAACCACATGTTTATTGTGAACCACCTCGTGCCGCACAAAGACTGGCGCCCCAAACTGCGTCAAAGCGCGATTAACGATTTCAATCGCCCGATCAACCCCCGCACAAAACCCGCGAGGGCTCGCGACACGCACCTCAAACACCCTCGTTAGATCCTTCCCTTGCTTCATCCGCGCGCGATCTCCTGTGTGACTTGGCTCACACTCACGATATCCACTTCAAAGGTAATCACCTTACCCGCAAGCGGATGGTTAAAATCAACCTCCACAGCCTCCTCAAAAACTTTTCGGACAACGCCTGGCAACTCGCCTTGCTGCTGCTGGTCCATAAAAGAGACCACAAGCCCGGGCTCCAATAATAACTCTCGCGCAAAGTCAGACCGCTTCAGGACATGGATGTTATCTGGATTAACCAAACCAAACCCTTGTTCTGGCTCAAGCTGGAAGGTTTCTTTATGCCCCTTGGTGAGACCCACCAAAACCGCCTCGAACCCTGGCAATAATTTGCCATCGCCGAACACGAACTCAGCCGCACGATCGCCCGTTGAGTCAATTAAGTCGCCATTGTCCAACCCCAAGGTGAAGAACAAAACAACTCGGGTACCAGGTCCTATTGGGGTTGAAGCACTCACACAGACTCCTCTTTCGCTAAAAATAGGTCGAGCAGCAGAAACACTGCCCCAACCGAAATGGCCGCATCGGCGACATTAAATGCGGGAAAATAATATTGTTCGTAATGGACAATCAAGAAGTCCACCACATCCTTCACAACCAGGGTACCCTGCCTCTAACAGGTCCTCACACGCTTCGAAAATGGCTGCCCATGCCTGATCCGTGTCGAGCGGAATCCAACATACATCGACGGGCGGCTCTTCGGGACCGAGCCGCGCCAAATGAGTTGATTTCGCAGATGCCTCGATGACTTGCTCCACATCGATCGAGGGAGCTTCTACCTCAATGACCGCTGGGAATGAAAGTCTCGACGGTTGGGCATCACCCATCATGAGGATGAGTCGTTCGATCTCTTCGCCAAACCGAGCGGGCGTTCGAATGATGAGCGAATCCTCCCGTAAGATTCTCCGAGCAGCCTCGCGAACGGCCGGCCACATTTGATCATCAATCCGCACATTTCACTCCAACAGGCCGAAGTCTTGAAGGATGTCGGTTCAAGGCATCAATCATGGGAATCGGTTACAGGCTTACGAGTCGGCCATTCCTTGCCGTCCAGGACTCTGAGAAAGCACACGGTCGGGCCATTCTTGGCCTGAGAATTTTGAGTAGCAACCCCGTCACACGAAGCCTACTTCGTGGAATGTATTCGCCTAAGGCGCTTCCAGTTCAACGATTTGGTTCCCGCTATCCGACGCCCTTTGGACTCGCTGCTGGAATGGATAAGCGAGCGGAGGCCATACGTGGCTGGGAATCTCTTGGATTGGGCTTTATCGAAATCGGAGGAGTTACGGCGCTCGAACAAGGTGGGAATCCAAAGCCGAGGATGTTTCGTTCTGGAACTTCCAAAGCGCTTGTGAACCGCATGGGCTTCAACAATCCGGGTTCCCAAAACATAGCTGCACAACTCGCAAAGCATGTGGCAAAATTTGGCAAACCATCCGTCCCATTATGGGCGAACTTGGGTAAATCAAAACTGACTCCGTTGGATGAGGCTCCAGGTGACTATGCTACAACCATGGAACGCTTGTGGCCCTTTTGTGATGTCTTTGTGATTAATGTGTCATCGCCTAACACCCCGAATTTGCGTGAGTTACAGCATGATGATGCATTGGCATCGATTGTCGAAGCCTGCAACGCAGTGAACACAACAATGGCACAGCAACATCAGGTCGGCGTGAAACCACTCCTCGTAAAAATAGCACCAGATTTGTCGGATGACCAATTGGTTGCCGTTGTCAAGACTGCTCGTGAAGCCGGATGCGATGGCATCGTCGCAACGAACACAACCATTGAACGTCCCGAAGCAACGACGGAAAAGGACAGAAACATCTTCGGCCAAACAGGGGGCATGAGTGGTGCACCAGTAAACACCCGCTCAACGGCCATGATACACCGAATCTATGAACTGACGAATGGTGAATGGCCAATTGTCGGTGTAGGTGGAATTAGCAACGCAGAGGATGCCTGGGCAAAGATTGGTGCAGGCGCTTGCTTGCTTCAAGCCTACAGCGGCTTTGTTTTCGAAGGACCTGCTCTCACGAAGTCAATCATCAACGGCGTTCGTAAGAAACTTCAGCAAAGCCCCTATGATTCCATCGATGAAGCGATTGGCTTTGCACACCGTGAAAGCCAACGGGTTGATGAATGACCGCAGTGTGGATGGGATTGAATGTACGCTCGTAGAACTCGTTTTCTCATTCTCGGGGCGGTCATCACGATCGGCCTGTTGGGTGTGATTCTGCTTCAGGCTCCAGAACCAACTCGGGCTGTTGACGATCTAATGGAAGACCCTGATGCATTTGTTGGAAAGGAGATTGCAGTGCGCGGTGAAGTGTTGGATGGTAGCATCGATAACAGCACACTGGTGTTCACTCTCCATGGTGAATCACACGAACTAAGCATCGATTATTCTGATGCATCGGTCTCAAACGGTCTTGGGGACAACCGGACGGTCTATGCCCAAGGTATCCTCAAATTCGAGGATGGAGTCTATGTGCTCGAAGCTGACATTATCAAGACATCCTGCCCTTCGAAGTACGAAGAAGAACCTTCATCTGACTAAACATCCTGAAAAATCTGCTACCGGCTCAACGCTTAATTCCAATGGGTCACATGGGGACACATGGCTTCTGACTATGAGGGCAAAACAGTCATCCAACTCAAAGGGATGTGCCGTGAAAATGGTCTTCCTGTTTCGGGGACAAAAAAGGTTCTCATCGATCGTCTCACGAAGGCGGATGAATCACTTGAAACCACACCACCTTCATCTCAAATCATCAGACAGGTGGTACCAAAGAAAAAAATCATCGAGATTCAATGCCTCGAGTGCCAAACCATTCTTCGTGTACCTGCAGACTATGAGGGAATGATCTCCTGTCCTTCATGTTTGACCAAACAAAGTGCACTGCGCCCCGGAACTGCTGACACATCCCCTCAAATTAAATCGAATACTCATCTTGGGAATGAAGAATTCGCATTTGGGCTCACAAAGCAACAATTTTCCATCGGCATGATGCTTGTTGGCGTAGGTGTGATCCTGTTTGGAATTTGGCTTGCACTTATTGAGTGGAATTTGTGGTTTTCGTGCGAGTCATGGTTCGGAGCAGCAGTTAGTGGAGGGGATTATGACTCAATGGGATGCGGCCAAGGCACCTTCTTCCCAACAATGTTCACCTCATGTTGTCTTCTCGTACCACTTGGTTTCTTTTTGGCGACATATGGTTACAATTTGATTCAAACCCCTGCGGTTACACCCCAGGTTCACTATGGTGCAGTTGAGTATCCTGCATCAACAACAAGTACCCCTCTACCGACTGTGAATGTACAACCTCATGCACAGCCACAAGTGAAAGGTAGCCCATTGGGCGGAGCAATACAAGCGACTGCTGTGGGTTTAAGCGTCGGAGTCGCCTCAGTCATGACGATTATCGGAATTATTATTGCATTGATTTTCTTGTTATTCATCATGATTGTTGCCACTTACTGAATTAATTTTGCGTCGGTGTTTCTGAAGGGTTTTGTTCAAATAGAGCAAGTTGTAGGATTGCACGGGATAGGTGGGGAGCTAGTCGTACCCTGTACCACAAATCGACTTTATGGTGGACCGAACGCCTTTGGGCGGCGAAAGCGGCCTTTTGGTTTCCACATGCGGACATTGATGTCTCGCCCCCACATGACTCGGGTGCCGAGAACTGTTCCCGGAGGGGAACAGTAATTGGATAACCGGGGGAACAGGTCAGGCCGGGAACGGAGCATCCCTACCTGGGGCCATGGATGCTGTAGGGATTCGGGACGGAGGAAGTGTGCAGATTTGGCTCAAAAGTACGAGCGTCCACCTGAGGATTCCCACTTTCAAATATCAAATAC